>NZ_JAHLQZ010000249.1:0-4784 GCF_018919505.1 Citrobacter sp. S55_ASV_140 | reverse complement strand
GCTCAAGGAAGTAGCTATTGGGAAAATGCGCTTCGTAAAACGCCACGCATTCGTCAACCAGGGCGCTATTACCGCGCAACAAGCTACGTCCGACGTCGCCCATGCGGCCGCCGGAGAGCAAAATCAAACCTTCTTTTAGCTCGACCAGCCAGTCGCGGTCGATAACCGGCCCTTCTGCGCCATAACCGCGCTGATAGGCTTTTGATATCAATAACGTCAGGTTCTGATAGCCGGTATTGTTAGCGGCCAGTACGGTGAGTTGCGTGAGTTCATCACCCAATAGTTCACTGCGGACATGAAAATCTGCGCCTACAATAGGCTTAATACCGGCGCCGTGACCCGCTCCGTAAAACTTCACCAGACCACACAGGTTGGTAAAATCGGTGATCGCCAGCGCAGGCATGCCTAACGCGGCCGCCTTCTTCACCAGCGGCCCGGTTTTCGCCAGCCCATCGATCATGGAGTAGTCGCTGTGCACCCGGAGGTGGACGAAACGTGGTTCAGACATCTTCAGATTCCTTCGACACAAGAATCAGGACGTGAGTCCCAGTGCGCGTTTGACGGGGCCAAAACTGCGGCGATGGTGCTCTGTCGCGCCATACAGTGCCAATTTTTCCAGATGAAAAGCGGTTGGATAGCCTTTGTGCTGCGCAAAGCCATACTGCGGAAAAACCGTATCCAGCGCTGCCATTTCAGCATCGCGGGTCACTTTTGCCAGTATTGACGCTGCGCTAATCTCCGCTACGCGGCTATCACCTTTGACTACCGCCATCGACGGTACCGGTAATGCCGGACAACGATTGCCGTCAATCAGTACGTATTCCGGCGCAATATGCAGCCCCGCGACCGCACGCTGCATCGCCAGCATGGTGGCATGCAAAATATTCAGATCGTCGATTTCATGCGGTTCTGCACGGCCTACGCTCCAGCTTAACGCTTTTTCTTTTATTTCATCAAACAGCGCCAGGCGACGTTTTTCCGACAATTTTTTTGAGTCGTTAAGACCGATAATCGGACGCGCCGGATCCAGAATGACGGCAGCAGTAACAACCGCCCCAACCAAAGGACCGCGCCCGACTTCATCCACACCCGCCACTAAATGCGTATGCGGATAAACAAATTCAATCATTGCGCTAACTCCAGGACTGCATCCGCCGCCTGCTCATCAGCATTGCAACGGATCTGCTGATGCAGTTCACGGAAAGTGTCATGCATCGCATGGCTGGTTTTACCATTCGCCAGTAACGGCAACAGCGCTTGCGCCAGCGCATGCGGCTCACACTCTTCCTGCAACAGCTCTTTAACCAGTTCTCTTCCCGCTAACAGGTTAGGAAGCGAAACGTAATCCGTTTTCACCAGACGCTTCGCCAGCCAGAAGGTAAAGGGTTTCATGCGGTAGCCGACCACCATCGGACACTTTGCCAGCATACATTCCAGCGCGGCGGTGCCTGAAGCCAACAGTGCGGCGTCGCTGGCCACCATCGCTTCACGTCCCATGCCATTAAGCAGATGCACGGAAAGCTCCGGCGCAACCTCTGCCTTGATACGCTCAAACTGCTCCCGGCGTTTGGCATTCACCAACGGCACCACGACTTCGAGATCCGGATAATGCTGACGTAACAGTTGCGCCGTTTTCAGAAAATCGGCGCTAAGCATCTCCACTTCTGCGCCACGGCTTCCTGGCAGCAGCGCAAGGCAATGCGCGTCGTGGGGAATACCCAAAATATCACGGGCCGCGTGTTTATCCGGATCCAACGGCATGGCATCCGCCATGGTGTGGCCGATAAAGCGGCACGGGACGTTAAATTTGTCATAAAACGCTTTTTCGAAAGGCAGAAAAGCCAGCACCATATTAGTGGATCTGCCTATTTTGAAAACGCGTTTCTGTCTCCACGCCCAGACGGACGGACTGACATAATGAATGGTTTTTATGCCCTGCTTTTTCAAGTTCCCTTCAAGGGTAATATTGAAATCAGGCGCATCAATGCCAACGAAAACATCCGGCTTGAGATCGGTGAATCGACGAGTGAGATCGGCACGAATATGCAGTAAACGGCGCAGACGTCCGAGCACTTCAACAATGCCCATCACCGCCAGTTCTTCCATTTCGTACCAGGCTTCACAGCCTTCGGCCTGCATTAGCGGCCCCGCCACGCCAACAAAACGCGCATTGGGAACACGAGCTTTGAGTGCGCGGATTAGCCCTGCACCAAGAATATCGCCGGAGGTTTCTCCGGCGACGAGGGCAATCGTTAAAGGACGCTGCTCAGTCATTAACGAATCAGACCACGCGTTGAGCGCTCAAAGAAGTCGCTGAAAGCCTGGACTTCAGGGTGCTGTTTCGCCAGTTCGGCGATTTCCGGTTTCGCTTCTTCCAACGTTTTACCGCTACGGTACAACGCTTTGTAGGCATTACGAATCGCGGTAATCGCTTCGCGGGTGAACCCACGACGCTTCAGACCTTCGATATTGACGCCAAACGGCGTCGCGTGGTTGCCCTGGGCGATAACGTACGGTGGCACGTCCTGAGCAACGCCAGAACAGCCGCCAACCATCACATGCGCGCCGATGATGCAGAATTGATGCACCGCAGTCATGCCGCCGATGATAACAAAATCATCCAGCGAAACATGTCCGGCAAGCGTGGCGTTATTCGCCAGAATACAGCGGTTGCCTACCGTACAATCATGCGCGACGTGCGCATTAATCATCAGTAAGTTATCGCTGCCCACCTTCGTCACTCCACCGCCCTGCACTGTGCCACGATGAATGGTGACGCTTTCGCGGATGCGGTTGCGATCGCCAATTTCCACGCGGGTCGGTTCGCCAGCATATTTAAGATCCTGGTTAACTTCGCCGATGGAGGCAAACTGATAGATCTCGTTATCGCGACCAATTTTTGTATGGCCATTCACGACAACGTGAGACTTCAGTACGGTACCCTCACCAATTTCAACATGGGGTCCAACAATACAAAATGGGCCAATGTGAGCGTTAGCGCCAATACTGGCGCCCTCTTCCACAATGGCGGTAGGGTGAATAAAGGCGGATTTATCAATCACGTATCAGGCCTCCCGGCTACGGGCACACATCATCGTTGCTTCGCACACAACTTTACCGTCGACCAGCGCAACCCCTTTAAAACGGGTCAGGCCACGGCGCGTTTTCTCGAAAGTCACTTCCATGATCATCTGATCGCCCGGCACGACAGGACGCTTAAAGCGTGCTTCGTCAATACCCGCGAAATAGTACAGTTCGCCTGGTTCCAGTTTTCCTACGCTTTTAAATGCGAGGATACCGGTGGCCTGCGCCATCGCTTCCAGAATCAGTACGCCAGGGAAAATAGGTTTGCCCGGGAAGTGGCCCTGGAAGAAAGGCTCATTAACGGATACATTTTTCACTGCGCGCAGAAAACGACCTTCTTCAAAATCCAGCACGCGGTCAACCAGCAGAAACGGAAAACGGTGCGGCAGAAGTTCTAAAATCTCTTCAATATGCAGAGTATGAGTGTTAGTAGTCAAAATACTCTTCCTGTCAAAATATACTAAAAGGCAATAATAACACGGCCTGTCGCAATCGTATGAATGGGACAGGCCGAAAAGTCAGACATGCAAAAAAGGTGCTTTAGTCTTGTTGATTAACCTTGCGCTCAATCGCTTTGAGGCGCTTGCTCATATCATCAATATTCATCACCAGTGCAGCTGTTTTACGCCATACCTTATTGGGTTGTAGCGGAATGCCTGAGGAGTAGACGCCAGGTTCCGTGATAGGACGCATCACCATACCCATGCCAGTTACCGTGACTTTGTCGCATATTTCCATATGCCCATTGATCACGCTGGCGCCGCCAATCATGCAGTAACGGCCAATCTTCAGGCTACCCGCCATAATGACGCCACCGGCTACCGCCGTATTGTCGCCAATCACAACGTTATGTGCAATCTGGCACTGATTATCAATGATAACACCATTACCGATCACAGTATCGTCCAGGGCACCACGGTCAATGGTAGTACAAGCGCCGATCTCGACGCGATCGCCGATAATCACGCGACCAAGCTGCGGGATCTTCACCCAGTTACCGCGATCGTTCGCGTAACCAAATCCATCCGAACCGACGACAGTGCTGGATTGGATCAGGCAATTCTCACCGATCTGAATGTCGTGGTAAATCGTCACATTCGCCCACAAGCGAGAACCTGCGCCGATTTTTGTATTTTTTCCGACGAAGCAGCCTGCGCCAATAACCACGTTATCGCCCAGTTCTACGCCAGACTCAATGACCGCATTTGCGCCCACAGAGACATTTTTACCCAGCTTCGCCGTCGCATCGATCGCTGCACTCGGTGCAACGTTTTGTGCGGGCTGCGGCGTGGTATCTAAAATTTGCGCCATACGAGCATAGGTCAGGTAGGGATTCTTCACTACCAGCGCTGCACTCTTAGCAAAAGGAAGATCGTCCTGCGTCATGACAACGGCAGAAGCCTGGCATACGCCTAAGTGTTCACGGTACTTAGGATTCACCATAAACGTGATATTGCCAGTTTGCGCAGATTGCATGGACGCTACGCCGGTGATGACGATATCGCCATCACCGTGTAATTCTGCATCCAACTGCTCTGCTAAATCAGCCAGTCGAATTGAAGGCATTACTTATTTAACCTGTTTCAGTACGTCAGCGGTGATGTCTTTTACATCGCTGCTATTGTATGCAACGGTGTTTGCGTCAACGACCAGATCGATGCTCTGGCTGTTAGCAACAGATTTCACAGCTGTCTGGATAC
>NZ_JAHLQZ010000248.1:0-4794 GCF_018919505.1 Citrobacter sp. S55_ASV_140 | reverse complement strand
GCTAAAAATGGCGTATGTCTCAGGTTTTTTTCCGTTGACGCTCCAGGTAAAGGCTTCTTGCTACTGCAATCACCACGCTCAGGGCAAACAGGATGAACAGGCCGGTAACAAACCAAAATGTACCGCCGGTTAACAGGCTACCGGCCCACGAATAGACAATCGTGGCGGGTAACTGACCGAGGCCGGTGGCGAGGAGAAAGTGGCGAAAACGAATCGAGGTCAGGCCCGCGGCATAGCTTACCGGGTCGAAGGGCACAAAAGGCAACAGGCGACAGATGAGAATAGTGTGCTTGCCATAACGTTCGAAAAAAGCGTCCATGTTGTTCAGCACCGTTTTCCCGGTCAGCTTTTCCACCGCACTGCGACCCAAAACGCGGGCAATAAAAAAACACAGCGCTGCGCCGACCATCGCGCTGCTCCAGGACAGTACACCGCCCCAAAACGCGCCAAACAGCGAGGCATTGGCAAACGTAATCACAAAGGCGGGAAGCGGCGCGACGATGGCCTGTAAGATCATCAGGAAGAACGATACAACTGCCGCTTGGGTCCCATACGAACGAATGAAGTTTTCGAGAGCGTGTTGATCCAGCGTAGTAAACGCCGCCAGGCTGCCCCGGAGAAAATCACTGACGCCAGGTATCCACGCCCATGCCATCAGCGCGAGCAGCAGCACAGCTATCAATCCTGCCCGGTAATAGTGGGTTAATCGCGCTTTGTTCAGCTTTGTCATTTACCTGCACACTCGGGGCTGGACGACGGATCGATATGTTTATATCTGGCCCAGGCTTTTGCCGCCTGAATAAGAATGAATAACGCCAGGCCCGCAACGCTGAGTTTGCCGATAAATGCCAGAGTCATGCCTTCGCTGGCCAGTTCGTGCGACATCAGCGTATAGATAAAGATGCCGGGCAAGGTGGTTACCGCAGATATCACCGTAAATGACCAGAACGGAATCGCCGTCAGTCCATAGGCGTAATTTTGAATATTATAGGGGAACAATGGTACGAGTCGGGTCAGGATCAGAAAGTCCAATCCGCTATGGGCAATGCCTTTCTCGATTGCCTGAAAAGTCGCTGTGTGCCCAACGTATTTAAGCAGTAGTTCCCGACCAAGCCAGCGAGCCAGCAAAAACGACAGCGCCGAGGCGACGGTTGCCGCCACTAACGAGACAAGCGTCCCTGCCACAGGGCCAAACAGCACACCGCCGACGATCACCAGAATGCTGCCGGGGATCAGACACAGCGCCGCGATGATAAACAGCAATATATAAAGCGTATAGCCAAACATGCCGCTTTGGCGGATGACGGCTTGTAAATGCTGGAAATTGGTTATCAGGTCGGTCAGGCCGAAATAATGGAAAACTCCCGCCAGAATGCAGAACAGGACCGCGACGATCAGCAGCCGGTATTCTGCGTTATGCGAACTTCTTTTTCATGGGGGTTCTCCTGTAAAACCGAGTGTAACACAGCGTTTTCGTCAGCGAAAAGTGCGCGCGAAGATATAATAAATTCCCGGACACAACAATGTATTACCGTCGATTTATTGATTTTACACAGAATAAACAGACTCTCCAGGCGAGGCCCGGAGAGTGAAAAATCGCAGGAGGTCAGACGCGGAATTTAGCCCATACCGGCGCATGATCGGACGGTTTTTCCATGCTGCGGATCTCATAGTCGATGCCGGTTTCTTCGCAGCGCTCCGCCAGTGGGTTGCTCGCTAACAGCAGATCGATACGCAGGCCACGGTTATCATCAAAGCCTTTGGAGCGGTAATCAAACCACGAGAACTGGTCATTTTTTTCAGGATAAGCATGACGATAGGTGTCCACCAGGCCCCAGCCCAGCAGGCGCTCCATCCACTCACGCTCTTCCGGCAGGAAGGAACATTTACCGGTACGCAGCCAGCGTTTACGGTTTTCCTCGCCAATGCCGATATCGAGATCGGTTGGGCTGATGTTCATATCGCCCATGATCAAGACCGGATTGTCACGTTTCAGTTCAGTCTCCAGATAGTTTTGTAGATTCTGGTAAAACGCGGCCTTGGCCGGAAATTTGGTTTCGTGGTCACGGCTTTCGCCCTGCGGGAAATAGCCGTTGATCACGGTAATGCTGCCCAGAGGGGATGGGATTTCCGCCATGATGATACGACGCTGCGCTTCTTCGCCATCGCCCGGGAAGCCACGACGCACCGCGATTGGCGTTTCTTTCGTTAACAGCGCCACGCCGTAATGACCTTTCTGACCGTGATAAAAGACGTTGTAACCCAGCTTTGCAACCTCTTCGAGAGGGAACATGTCATCGTGGACTTTTGTCTCCTGTAAGCCAATCACATCCGGTTGGTGTTTTTCGACAATGGCTGCCAGTTGATGAGGACGGGCACGCAGGCCGTTGATATTAAAAGAGACAAATTTCATAGTCGCTGCCGTTTTGCAAGATGAATAGTGCAAGGATGGTAGCAGAATTTCCGCTGGCTGACTGCTTCTTGTCACCTGATTCCAACAATGATTGCCAATGGTGTTAACGATGGAGCAAAAACTGCACCGTTTTGGCGCGAAGCGCGTCAGAACAGAGCAATAATTTCCGATAAATTTCGTATACGATCACAATTCCAGAATTATATTTGGCAACTGAATAAAACTGCGGTTTTTCCTCTATTTAGTCGCCTGATGCGCAAACATATTCACTTTATATGCACATTAAGTGAATATCGCCACGTTGTAACCTATTGATATTACGTCACCGACCTTTGTTTATGCACTTTTTTTGCTGGCTGGCACGAACCCTGCAATCTACATTTACACCGCAAACACTATATTTATTAACATATAAATAACCTTTTATTTACCGTTGAGGTCGCTATGTCTCTGTCAATTACGCGTGAAAATTTTGATGAATGGATGATGCCCGTATATGCCCCGGCTCCTTTTATTCCGGTGCGTGGTGAAGGTTCACGTCTGTGGGATCAGCAGGGTAAAGAGTATATCGATTTCGCGGGAGGCATTGCGGTTAACGCGCTGGGGCACGCCCATCCGGCATTGCGCGAGGCATTAAACGACCAGGCGAGCAAATTCTGGCACACGGGAAATGGCTACACCAACGAGCCGGTGCTGCGTCTGGCGAAAAAGCTGATTGATGCCACCTTCGCCGAGCGTGTTTTCTTCTGTAACTCCGGCGCGGAGGCTAACGAAGCGGCATTAAAGCTGGCGCGTAAATATGCTCACGATCGTTTTGGCAGCCAGAAGAGCGGCATCGTGGCGTTTAAAAATGCTTTCCATGGCCGCACGCTGTTCACCGTCAGCGCCGGAGGGCAGCCCGCTTATTCACAAGATTTCGCGCCGCTGCCGCCGGATATCCGCCATGCCGTCTATAACGATCTCGACTCCGCCCGCCAACTGATTGATGACACCACCTGTGCGGTCATCGTTGAACCGGTGCAGGGGGAAGGTGGCGTCGTACCGGCAACAAATGAATTCTTACAGGGGCTGCGTGAATTATGCGATCGCCACAATGCGCTGCTGATTTTTGACGAAGTCCAGACAGGTGTGGGTCGTACCGGCGAACTGTATGCCTATATGCACTATGGCGTTACGCCAGACCTGCTGACGACAGCCAAAGCGTTGGGCGGCGGTTTCCCCATCGGCGCGTTATTGGCGACAGCAGACTGTGCCAGCGTGATGACGGTTGGTACGCACGGTACAACATACGGCGGAAACCCGCTGGCCACGGCGGTGGCGGGCAAACTGCTGGAGATTGTTAACACCCCGGATATGCTCAACGGTGTTAAGCAGCGTCACGACTGGTTTGTGGAGCGTATTGACGCTATTAACGAACGTTTTGGGCTGTTTAGTGAAATTCGTGGGCTCGGCCTGCTAATCGGCTGCGTACTGAACGCGGAATTTACCGGGAAAGCGAAACTCATCTCGCAAGAGGCGGCCAATGCCGGAGTGATGGTGCTGATCGCCGGCGCTAACGTGGTGCGCTTTGCGCCAGCGTTAAACGTCAGCGAAGAAGAGGTTGCTAGCGGACTGGATCGCTTTGCGCTGGCCTGCGAACGCATTAAAGCAGGAGGTTCATCATGATGGTGATTCGTCCTATTGAACGTGCTGATATCACCGCGCTGATGCAACTGGCCGGTAAGACCGGCGGTGGGTTGACTTCGCTACCGGCCAATGAAGCCACGCTGATGGCGCGTATCGAACGCTCGCTACAAACCTGGCGCGGTGAGTTGCCGAAAAGTGAGCAAGGCTATGTTTTTGTACTTGAAGACAGCGCCAGCGGAACCGTGGCAGGGATTTGCGCCATCGAGGTGGCGGTAGGGCTTAACGATCCCTGGTACAACTATCGGGTTGGCACGCTGGTGCACGCCTCGAAAGAGCTGAACGTATATAACGCGCTGCCGACGCTGTTTCTGAGTAACGATCACACGGGCAGCAGCGAGCTTTGCTCTCTGTTTCTCGATCCCGACTGGCGTAAAGAGGGCAACGGCTATTTGTTGTCTAAATCGCGCTTTATGTTTATGGCGGCATTTCGTGACCGGTTTAATGAAAAGGTCGTGGCCGAGATGCGCGGTGTAATCGATGAGCACGGTTACTCTCCCTTCTGGGAAAGCCTCGGCAAACGCTTTTTCTCCATGGAATTCAGCCGTGCGGATTTTCTCTGCGGCACCGGACAAAAAGCCTTTATTGCTGAACTGATGCCCAAGCATCCTATTTATACCCATTTCCTGTCTGAGGAAGCGCAAAGCGTAATTGGTCAGGTACATCCGCAAACCGCTCCGGCGCGGGCGGTGCTGGAG
>NZ_JAHLQZ010000247.1:0-4803 GCF_018919505.1 Citrobacter sp. S55_ASV_140 | reverse complement strand
ATCATAGACAGTGCCATCAACTCAACCATACTCTAAATAATTCGAGTTGCAGGAAGATGGCAAGTGAGAGAATCCCCTGGAGCTTACATAAGTAAGTGACTGGGGGGAGCGAGCACAGCCATCGCGCATGCAACTTGAAGTATGACGAGTAAAGGGAGTTTGTATGGTCAGCGCGCTTTATGCCGTATTAGGTGCGTTATTGTTAATAAAGTTCTCATTTGACGTCGTGCGCCTGCGTATGCTGTACCGCGTTGCCTATGGTGACGGTGGTTTTAGCGAACTGCAAAGCGCTATCCGTATTCATGGTAATGCGGTGGAATATATTCCTGTCGCGTTAGTGCTGCTGTTATTTATGGAAATGAACGGCGCAGAAACGTGGATGGTGCATATTTGCGGACTGATGTTGATTGCCGGACGACTGATGCATTATTACGGATTCCACCACCGGCTTTTCCGCTGGCGGCGTTCAGGCATGAGCGCGACCTGGTGTTCGCTGTTGCTAATGGTGCTGGCGAATCTTTGGTATATGCCCTGGGAGTTGGTTTTCTCCCTGCATTAGCGCACAATACGCCACTTTATTTTTCCCGGATTTTTACGTTATGTCTCACCGCGACACGCTTTTTTCTGCGCCTATCGCCAGTCTGGGTGACTGGACCTTTGATGAACGGGTAGCTGAAGTCTTCCCGGATATGATCCAGCGTTCCGTTCCCGGCTACTCCAATATCATTTCGATGATTGGCATGCTGGCCGAACGTTTCGTACAACCCAACACACAGGTCTACGATCTCGGCTGCTCTTTGGGCGCGGCGACGCTCTCGGTGCGTCGCAATATTCATCACGAGAATTGCAAAATTATTGCCATTGATAATTCCCCGGCGATGGTTGAGCGCTGCCGTCGTCATATTGACGCTTATAAGGCCCCAACCCCGGTTGACGTCATCGAAGGCGATATTCGCGACATTACTATCGAAAACGCCTCGATGGTGGTGCTGAATTTTACCCTGCAGTTCCTTGAGCCACCTGAGCGCCAGGCATTGTTGGATAAGATTTATCAGGGACTGAATCCCGGCGGTGCGCTGGTGCTGTCGGAGAAATTCAGTTTCGAAGACGCTCAAGTTGGCGAGCTGCTGTTCAACATGCACCATGACTTCAAACGCGCAAATGGCTATAGCGAACTGGAAATCAGCCAGAAGCGCAGCATGCTGGAGAACGTGATGCTGACCGACTCCGTAGAAACACACAAAGCGCGCCTGCATCAGGCTGGTTTTGAGCACAGCGAATTGTGGTTCCAGTGCTTCAACTTTGGTTCCCTGGTGGCGTTGAAAGCTGAGGTTTGCGCATGATCGATTTTGGTAACTTTTATCAGTTGATTGCCAAAAATCACCTTTCCCACTGGCTGGAAACACTCCCGGCGCAAATCGCTGCCTGGCAGCGCGATCAGCATGGCTTATTTAAGCAGTGGTCGAATGCGGTGGAGTTTTTGCCAGAGTTAACGCCGTATCGTCTGGACTTACTGCATAGCGTCACCGCAGAAAGCGAGCAACCACTTAGCGACGGTCAGCTCAAACGCATCGACACCCTGATGCGGAACCTGATGCCATGGCGTAAAGGGCCATACTCGCTCTACGGCGTCAATATTGATACCGAATGGCGCTCAGACTGGAAATGGGATCGCGTCCTGCCGCATTTATCGGATCTTACCGGCCGTACCATTCTCGATGTCGGCTGCGGCAGCGGATATCACATGTGGCGTATGATTGGCGCGGGGGCGCACCTGGCGGTGGGCATCGATCCTACGCAATTGTTCCTGTGCCAGTTTGAAGCGGTGCGTAAACTGCTGGGCAACGATCAGCGCGCGCATCTGCTGCCGCTGGGTATTGAACAGCTTCCGGCGCTCAACGCCTTTGATACCGTATTTTCCATGGGTGTGCTGTATCATCGACGTTCCCCGCTGGAACACCTGTGGCAGTTGAAAGATCAGTTGGTTAAAGAGGGTGAACTGGTACTGGAAACGTTGGTTGTCGAGGGTGATGAAAATACCGTACTGGTGCCGGGTGACCGCTACGCGCAGATGCGTAACGTCTATTTTATCCCCTCTGCGTTGGCGCTAAAAAACTGGCTGGAAAAATGCGGATTTGTTGATGTGCGCATCGCCGATGTCTGCGTCACCACCACCGAAGAGCAGCGCCGCACCGAGTGGATGATAACCGAATCGCTGGCCGATTTTCTCGACCCGAACGACCACAGTAAAACGGTGGAAGGCTACCCCGCCCCATTACGCGCGGTATTGATTGCGCGTAAGCCGTAATAGATTGCCGAATGACCGTTACGTATAGCACCGTTTCTCCAAAATAGTTCACGTTGCAGCAAGGCGGCAACGCAGCAAATCCCCGGGAGCGTAGATAACTACGTGACCGGGGTGCGCGAGGCGGCCAACGCTGTTGCGGCTTGAAATATGAAGGAGAAAAAAAGGCCCCTGTTGAAATTGCAGGGGCCTGGTACGAGCAAGCATCATATTGGGCGACATGATGCAACGGTAAAAATCAGCTGGCCTGATGGCGTGCCATGATTGCTTTCATTTCAGCAACCGCCGCTCCGTCAACCGCATAGCGAGAATACTCATCCGCCTGCGTATCCGAAGACATCGACAACCCCGAATGGCGATAACGCATTGGGGAAGCCAGCCATACTCCGGCAGAACTATGGACTTCCTGCACTCCAGCATCCAGGAACAGGGACAAATTCGAGGCGCGAACCCCCGCTCCGGCCATAATGATTGGAGCACCCGCCTGCGCAATAAGTTCCATTATTTTTGTTAAACCTTGCACTGCATCTGATTTTTGCCCGGAAGTCAGTACTCTGGCGATGCCCAATCGAGAGAGTTTTTGTAGCGCATTGAGTGGGTTAGCGCACATATCAAACGCCCGATGAAAAGTGACATTCAGCGGACCGGCTGCCGCCATTATTTTTTCCATGCGCGGCATATCGACATTGCCATCCACATCTAAAATACCGGTCACCAGCCCTGGAAATCCCAGTTCTCTGACCATCGCAATATCATCCAGCATTGCCGCGAATTCACCGTCGGTATAACAAAAATCCCCTCCACGAGGGCGGATAATCGGGTTGACGGGAATAGCAACATGCTGACGAACCGAACGCAATACGCCCAGTGACGGCGTTAAGCCCCCTTCTTTGGGCGCCGAGCAAAGCTCAATGCGATCCGCGCCGTTTTGCTGCGCCGTAAGCGCGCATTCCATGCTGTAACAGCAAACTTCCAGTAAGGCCATGTTTACTCCTGTCGCTCACTTGCCACAATGGTTTCAATCGACCACGGGTGAAACTTTATCGTCACACTGCCATCGCTGACCGCCAGCGTAGGATTGGGTAATCGCTCACGCTCTCCTTTCGGTGAGCTGGTTTTCACGAAAATGCCCGGCTGACTCAAGCCTTGATCGGAAAGCAGCGCCAACGCTCGCGCATTCAGCGTTTGTGCATCACCCGGCAGGACAATCTCAATATGCTCCCAACCTTCATGTGGATAACGCTTTTCTCCCGGCCACGGCAGCTCTACGATGGAAAATGTCCAGTGCAGTACGCAAACCGGCTCATGAAGTTTGAACAGGCAAATCGGTCTGCCATTGATGATATTCTCTGACAATAGTTCACCGCACTGCTCAAACCCACGACGCCAGCGCTCTGCGGTAGTATTTTGATGGCAACGCAAAGAAATGTGATCGGCTTCAAGTGGTGTGACATCCAGACCAAGACGGGTGGAAAGTTCTGTTAACGCCTGCGTGAAATGCGGTAAATCTGCGGAAATATCATGCAGTTCTGCAACTGTTTGCCAGTTCGCCATAATAAAAGCTCATATCCATGTTCAAAGCCGCTAATTTACTCTGTTGCGCTGCGCCATCCAACCGCTGTTTTTTTCAAACGCAATATGCATAATTATACGTTATTGCGTTGCTTTCATTTCCGACAGCGCACTGTACTCGCAATGCTGACGGCAACGGGCATTTGCAGTATACTCCCGCCCTAAATTCTTAAACTGGCGCGGTGAATTTTATCCCGCTTCATAAATGTAAGGTATTCCGGTGAATATTCAGGCTCTTCTCTCAGAAAAAGTCAGTCAGGCCATGATTGCTGCAGGCGCGCCTGCAGATTGCGAACCGCAGGTTCGTCAGTCAGCAAAAATACAGTTCGGTGACTATCAGGCCAACGGCATGATGGCTGTCGCTAAAAAACTGGGTATGGCGCCGCGACAACTGGCTGAGCAGGTGCTGACTCATCTGGATCTCAACGGGATTGCCAGCAAGGTTGAAATTGCTGGCCCGGGCTTTATCAATATTTTTCTCGATCCGGCATTTCTGGCGCAGCATGTTCAGCAGGCGCTGGCCTCCGATCGTCTGGGCGTAACCCAACCGGCTAAACAAACCGTTGTTGTCGACTACTCCGCACCTAACGTAGCGAAAGAGATGCACGTGGGTCACCTGCGTTCCACCATCATCGGTGACGCTGCGGTGCGTACGCTGGAGTTCCTCGGCCACAATGTTATTCGTGCTAACCACGTTGGCGACTGGGGTACTCAGTTCGGTATGCTGATCGCATGGCTGGAAAAACAGCAGCAAGAAAACGCCGGAGAGATGGCGCTGGCTGACCTGGAAGGTTTCTACCGTGACGCGAAAAAGCATTACGACGAAGATGAAGCCTTCGCAGAACGCGCCCGTAGCTATGTTGTTAAACTGCAAGGCGGCGACGAATATTTCCGTGAGATGTGGCGCAAACTGGTCGACATTACCA
>NZ_JAHLQZ010000246.1:0-4866 GCF_018919505.1 Citrobacter sp. S55_ASV_140 | reverse complement strand
AGCGATCAGTGCGCGTCGATAAACACAATCTTCAGTACAAACAGCAGCGCGACAACGATGACGCACGGGCTGAGATCGCGCAAACGTCCGGTCCCGATTTTCATCACGCAGTAGGAAATAAAGCCCAGCGCGATACCTTCGGTAATCGAGAAGCTAAACGGCATCATCACGGCGGTAATAAACGCCGGAACCGCTTCTGTCAGGTCATCCCACTTCACGCGCGACAGGCTTGATGTCATCAGCACACCGACGTAAATCAGCGCACCGGCCGCGGCATAGCCCGGCACCATTCCCGCCAGCGGCGACAGGAAGATAACCAGCAGGAACAGCAGGCCAACGACCACGGCTGTCAGACCGGTACGTCCGCCGACAGAAACCCCGGAAGAAGATTCAATATACGCGGTAACGGAAGAAGTACCGATAAACGCGCCGGTAACAGATGACACGCTATCTACATACAACGCCTGCTTCATACGCGGGAACTTGCCCTTCGCATCCGCCAGACCGGCTTTATCCGTAACGCCAATCAGCGTACCGGAGGAGTCGAACAGGTTGACCAGCATAAATGAGAAAATCACCCCCGCCAGGCCAATATTAAACGAACCGGCCAGATCGACATGGCCAATAACGGACATCACGCTCGGTGGCGCAGAGACGATACCGTTGTAATGCACATCGCCCAGCATCCAGCCCAGTAACGTGGTCACAATAATGGAGATCAGCACCGCCGCATGAATGTTGCGTGACGCCAGAATCGCGATAATAAAGAAGCCCAGAATACCGAGCAGCACGCTGTGAGACGTCAGGTTGCCGATGGACACCAGCGTGTCTTTGTTCGCCACGATAACACCAGCGTTTTTCAGCCCCATCATGCCGATGAACAGACCAATACCGCTGGTGATCCCCACGCGCAGGCTAACCGGGATATTTGCAATCATCCAATAACGTACGCGGAAAATTGTCAGCAGCAGCAAACCTACCGCGCCCCAGAAGATAGCGCCCATACCAATCTGCCAGGAGAGGCCCATCGCGCCGACGACCACGAAAGCAAAGAATGCGTTCAGGCCCATAGCAGGCGCAAGGGCGACCGGCAGGTTGGCAAACAGGCCCATCAGGATGCTACCAAAAGCAGCAATAAGACAGGTGGTAACAAAGACGGCGCTGGTATCCATGCCAGCTACGCCAAGAATTTGCGGGTTAACAAAAACGATATACACCATCGTCAGGAAGGTCGTTAAACCGGCGATCACTTCGGTCCGTGCCGTCGTGCCATGTTCGCGCAGTTTGAACACGCGTTCCAGCATCCCCTGGCCAGAAGCCTGGGTTGTGTGTTGTTGACTCATTATCAATTTCCGAACAAGGAGGGAAAATTCGTCGCTATCCTATACCAAAATGCGACAATAGGGTTGGGTTATGAGCAACTTTTTTCATTGATTTTGCTTATACGGCAACGATTGCGTGGCCCAATAATGCATTACGAAAACGTTAAACTTGTTAAAATGGAAATGACATGTCCCAGATAGAAGCCGTATTTTTTGACTGTGACGGTACCCTTGTTGACAGTGAAGTGATTTGTTCTCGCGCGTATGTCAGCATGTTCCAGGCGTTCGGCATTACGCTCGATCTTGAAGAAATTTTTAAACGCTTCAAAGGGGTAAAGCTGTACGAGATCATCGACATTATCAACGAAGAGCACGGTGTCGAACTGGCAAGAGCTGATTTAGAACCGGTTTACCGCGCTGAGGTCGCACGTCTGTTCGATACGGAACTGGAGGTGATCGCTGGCGCTAATGCGCTACTGGACAGTATGACAGTGCCCATGTGCGTAGTCTCTAACGGTCCGGTCAGTAAAATGCAGCATTCGCTGGGTAAGCTGGGCATGTTGCACCATTTTCCTGATTTATTGTTCAGCGGTTACGATATCCAACGCTGGAAGCCCGATCCGGACCTGATGTTCCATGCGGCAACAGCGATGGACGTCAACGTTGAGAACTGCATTCTGGTCGATGATTCCAGTGCCGGTGCGCAGGCGGGGATTGCGGCGGGAATGGAAGTATTCTATTTCTGCGCCGATCCGCACAACAAACCGATCGATCATCCAAAAGTGACGACTTTTACCGATTTGGCCCAGTTGCCGGAATTGTGGAAAGCGCGCGGATGGAATATTACGCGTTAACTGAAATGCCGGATGGCGCTGACGCTCATCCGGCCTATTTTCTACGTTTTTATTACTCTTTCGGATCTTTCCCCGCCAGTAGCTTATCCAGCTCATCACCACCTACATGACGGAAATCTTGTCCCTTCACGAAGTAGAAAATGTATTCGCAGATATTCTGGCAACGGTCACCGATACGCTCGATGGAACGGGCACAAAACAGCGCGGTAAGCACGCTTGGGATAGTACGCGGGTCTTCCATCATATAGGTCATCAGCTGACGCACGATGCCTTCATATTCCTGGTCAACTTTCTTATCTTCACGATAAATACGTACCGCTTCGTCCAGATCCATACGCGCAAACGCATCCAGCACGTCATGCAGCATCTGCACAGTGTGGCGGCCCAGTGATTCCAGGCTGACCAGCAGCGGCTGATGCTGATGCGAGAATTTCTCCAGCGCGGTGCGACAAATTTTGTCCGCCACGTCGCCAATACGCTCCAGCTCAGCGATGGTTTTGATAATCGCCATCACCAGGCGCAGGTCGCTGGCGGTCGGCTGACGTTTGGCAATAATACGCACGCAGGCTTCGTCGATCGCCACTTCCATCATGTTGACGTTCTTATCGCCTTCAATGACGCGCTTCGCCAGCTCGCTGTCCTGGTTATGCATGGCGGTAATCGCATCAGAAAGCTGCTGCTCCACCATGCCGCCCATGGTCATCACCTGGGTACGGATGCTTTCCAGCTCTGCGTTGAACTGGCCGGAAATATGTTTATTTAGGTTAAGGTTATCCACAACAAGCTCCTGAATCAGCCGTAACGACCGGTGATGTAGTCTTCAGTTTGTTTCTTCGCGGGCTTGGTGAACAGATCGTCCGTGTTGCTGAACTCAATCAACTCGCCCAGGTACATAAATGCCGTGTGATCGGAACAACGTGCCGCCTGCTGCATGTTGTGGGTCACGATAACAACGGTGTAATCCTCTTTCAGCTCGGTGATCAGCTCTTCGATACGCCCGGTAGAGATCGGGTCGAGCGCTGAACATGGCTCATCCAGCAGAAGCACTTCCGGGCGAATGGCGATGCCACGCGCAATGCACAGACGCTGCTGCTGACCACCAGAGAGAGAGTACCCACTCTGGTGTAATTTATCTTTGGTTTCGTTCCACAATGCGGCCTTGGTCAATGCCCACTGCACACGCTCGTCCATATCCGCACGAGAGAGTTTCTCAAACAGACGCACGCCAAACGCGATGTTGTCGTAGATGGACATCGGGAACGGCGTCGGCTTCTGGAATACCATCCCCACTTTGGCACGCAGCAGCGCGATATCCTGGGTATTGGTGAGAATATTGTCGCCATCCAGCAGGATTTCACCTTCCGCACGCTGTTCCGGGTACAGCTCAAACATTTTGTTGAACGTACGAAGCAGCGTCGATTTACCACAGCCTGACGGCCCGATAAACGCCGTAACCTGGTTTTTAGCAATATCCAGGTTGATGTTCTTCAGGGCATGGAATTTGCCATAGTAGAAGTTCAAATCACGAACCTGAATCTTACCCGGGGCAGTATCAACCATACTCATTTCAATCTATTCCTCATCCGGCGCCGCATCAGCCACGCCGTAAAAATTAACCGTGTTTCTTCTTCGCGAAAATAACGCGCGCCAGAATGTTCAGCAGCAGTACGCACAGGGTAATAATCAGTACCCCAGCCCAGGCCAGTTGCTGCCACTCAGCAAACGGGCTCATCGCAAACTTAAAGATAGTGACCGGCAGGTTGGCGATAGGCTGCATCATGTCGGTACTCCAGAACTGATTGGAGAGCGATGTAAACAGCAGCGGAGCCGTTTCACCGGCAATACGCGCAATAGCCAGCAGGACACCTGTAATAATGCCCGAGACAGACGCCTTCAGGGTGATCGCAGAAATCATCTTCCACTTCGGCGTACCCAGCGCATAGGCAGCTTCACGCAGGCTGTCCGGCACCAGTTTGAGCATGTTCTCTGTAGTACGAATAACAATGGGCACCTGCAGCAGCGCCAGTGCGATAACGCCCGCCCAGCCGGAGAAGTGTTCCATTTTTGCTACGACAATGGTGTAAACGAACAGACCGACCACGATTGATGGCGCAGAAAGCAGGATGTCATTGATAAAGCGGATGACCTCAGCCAACCAGGACTTACGTCCGTACTCAGCCAGGTAGATGCCCGCCATAATACCCAGCGGGGTACCAAACACGGTCGCCCACAGGATCAACAGTCCGCTACCGGCCAGAGCGTTCGCCAGACCACCACCAGCTGTATTCGGCGGCGGCGTCATTTCGGTGAACAGCGCCAGCGACATACCGTCGATACCACGGGTAATCGTGGACATCAGGATCCAGATAAGCCAGAACAGACCGAACGCCATGGTTGCCATTGAGAGCGTCAGGGCTATACGGTTCTTCAGGCGGCGACGCGCCTGCATTTTACGGCGGGATTCCGCAAGCGCAGTGGTGTTTTGCATTTCAAGCGTAGCCATTAGCGTGCCCCCTCGTTCTTCGCAAGGCGCATGATCATGAACTTAGACGCAGCCAGTACGATGAAGGTGATCACAAACAGAATCAGGCCCAACTCCATCAACGCGGCAACGTGCAGACCTGATTCCGCTTCGGCAAATTCATTCGCCAACGCAGAGGTAATACTGTTGCCCGGCATATACAGCGATG
>NZ_JAHLQZ010000245.1:0-4898 GCF_018919505.1 Citrobacter sp. S55_ASV_140 | reverse complement strand
CACGAACACCGCCGAGGCGCATAATCTGTTACAGCAGGCGATTGCCGAAGGGGCCACATCGCTGGATACCCATGAAGTGCAGCCAATTTTACAAGCTTATGGCTTACACACGCTCCCGACCTGGATCGCCAGCGACAGCGCGGAAGCTGTGCATATCGCAGAGCAGATCGGCTATCCGGTGGCGCTCAAGCTGCGTTCCCCTGATATCCCGCATAAATCGGAAGTTCAGGGGGTAATGCTCTACCTGCGTACGGCAACAGAGGTACAGCAGGCCGCGAATGCGATTTTTGATCGGGTGAAAATGGCCTGGCCGCAGGCGCGTATCCACGGTTTATTAGTGCAAAGCATGGCGAATCGCGCTGGCGCTCAGGAACTCCGCGTCGTCGTTGAACACGATCCGGTATTTGGCCCGCTGATTATGCTGGGTGAAGGTGGGGTTGAGTGGCGACCAGAAGAGCAAGCCGTGGTGGCATTGCCGCCATTGAACATGAATCTGGCGCGTTATCTGGTGATCCAGGGGATCAAAAATAAGAAGATCCGCGCTCGTAGCGCACTACGCCCACTGGATATCGCCGGACTAAGCCAGCTTCTGGTGCAGGTATCCAACCTGATCGTCGATTGTCCGGAAATTCAGCGTCTGGATATCCATCCGCTGCTGGCCTCCGCCGGTGAATTTACCGCGCTGGACGTCACGCTGGACATTGCCCCTTTCACGGGCGATAACGAAAGCAGATTGGCTGTACGCCCCTACCCTCATCAGCTTGAAGAGTGGGTTGAGTTGAAGAACGGCGAGCGCTGCCTGTTCCGCCCCATTTTGCCAGAGGATGAACCTCATCTGCAGCAGTTCATTTCTCAGGTAACCAAAGAAGATCTTTATTATCGCTATTTTAGTGAGATCAACGAATTTACCCATGAAGATTTAGCCAATATGACACAGATCGACTACGATCGTGAAATGGCCTTTGTCGCTGTGCGTTGTAGAGATAATCATGAAGAGATCCTCGGCGTGACGCGAGCTATCTCGGATCCTGATAACGTAGATGCCGAGTTTGCCGTCCTGGTTCGTTCTGATCTCAAAGGACTTGGACTGGGTCGCCGATTGATGGAAAAATTAATTGCCTATACCCGAGATCACGGACTTAGACGCTTGAATGGTATTACGATGCCAAACAATCGCGGTATGGTCGCCCTGGCCCGGAAACTCGGGTTCGTTGTTGACGTCCAACTCGAAGAGGGGATTGTTGGGCTAACGCTTAATCTGGCCCAATTTGAGGAATCGTGAGTAAGGTACTGGAAATGTTGACCACATTAATGGGTACTGGTGGTATCATTGCCCGCTTATGTCGTCTGCATAGCACAGAGGACCCTTCAATGAACAGAGAAGAAATGCACTGTGATGTTGTCAAAATTTAAGCGTAATAAACATCAACAACACCTTGCCCAACTACCCAAGATTTCTCAGTCAGTTGATGATGTAGATTTCTTTTATGCTCCCGCTAATTTCAGGGAGACTCTGCTGGAAAAAATCGCCAGCGCGACGCGACGGATCTGCATTATTGCGCTGTACCTGGAACAGGATGACGGTGGCAAAGGCATACTCGACGCGCTCTATGCGGCAAAACGGCAGCGTCCTGAACTGGATGTCCGGGTGCTTGTCGACTGGCACCGAGCCCAGCGCGGGCGCATTGGTGCTGCGGCATCTAATACCAATGCTGACTGGTATTGCCGCATGGCGCAAGAAAACCCCGGTATCGATATTCCTGTCTATGGCGTGCCGATTAACACGCGCGAAGCCCTTGGCGTTCTGCATTTCAAAGGCTTTATCATCGATGACAGCGTCCTGTATAGCGGCGCCAGCCTGAACGATGTTTATCTGCATCAGCATGATAAATATCGCTACGACCGTTATCAGCTGATTCGCAACGCGCAAATGGCCGATATCATGTTCAATTGGGTGGCGCAAAACCTGATGAATGGTCGCGGCGTTAATCGTCTTGATGATATCAATCGCCCTAAAAGCCCGGAAATTAAAAACGACATCCGCTTGTACCGTCAGGAACTGCGCGATGCGTCATTCCATTTTCAGGGAGATGCGGATAATGAACAGCTTTCTGTTACGCCTCTGGTTGGACTCGGAAAATCCAGTCTGTTAAATAAGACTATTTTCCACCTCATGCCCTGCGCAGAGCACAAACTCACAATTTGTACCCCTTATTTCAATCTGCCCGCCATACTGGTGCGCAATATCATTCAGCTGCTGCGTGAAGGGAAAAAGGTCGAAATCATTGTCGGTGATAAAACCGCCAACGACTTTTATATCCCGGAAGATGAGCCTTTTAAAATCATCGGCGCGCTGCCCTATCTGTATGAAATTAACCTGCGCCGTTTCCTGAGCAGACTGCAATATTATGTGAATACCGACCAGTTAGTCGTGCGCTTATGGAAAGATGATGACAACACTTATCATCTGAAAGGTATGTGGGTTGATGATAAATGGATGCTGCTCACCGGCAACAACCTTAATCCTCGAGCCTGGCGTCTGGATCTGGAAAATGCCATCCTTATCCACGATCCTAAGCAAGAGCTGGCGCCCCAGCGCGATAAAGAGCTGGAGCTTATCCGCACGCATACCACCGTGGTTAAGCACTACCGCGACCTGCAAAGCATTGCTGACTATCCAGTCAAAGTGCGTAAGCTGATCCGTCGACTACGCCGTATTCGTATCGACAGATTAATTAGCCGTATTCTGTAACCAAAACCCCGTCACTGACGGGGTTTTTCATATGGAGGCAACGGTGCGCCTGTTTATTCTTACCAGTATCCTGGCTATTTCTGGCTGCAGCCACATGGCAAACGACCGCTGGAGCGGACAAGACAAAGCTCAACATTTTATTGCCTCCGCCATGCTTGCCGCAGCCGGTAACGAATATGCCCAGCATCAGGGTAACAACCGAGATCGCAGTGCGGCTATTGGTTTGATGTTCTCAGTCAGCCTGGGCGCGTCAAAAGAACTGTGGGACAGCCGCCCCGCTGGGAGCGGCTGGAGCTGGAAGGACTTTGCCTGGGATGTTGCGGGCGCCTCAACCGGCTATGCAGTCTGGCAACTGGCGCATCATTAGAGGCGCAGCCCTTTCCCCTTACCATGTAGCATCAGCGATACTAAAAATGCGACGACTGCCAGCGCGGTAACGTACCAGAAGAATGTGGTTTCCATACCGATGGATTTCAGGGATAAGGCAACATATTCGGCTGAACCACCAAACAGAGCATTCGCCACCGCATAAGATAACCCAACCCCCAGGGCGCGTACCTGCGCCGGAAACATCTCAGCTTTCAGAATGCCGCTGATGGACGTATAGAAACTCACGATCAACAAGGCGCACATTACCAGAGCAAACGCCATATACGGAGACGTCACGTTTTGCAATGCAGTCAAAATGGGAACGGTGAAAATCGCAGCTAATGCGCCAAAGCATAGCATGGAAGTACGTCGGCCAATTTTATCTGACAAAGCGCCAAACAATGGTTGCACCAGCATGAACACGCACAGTGCCGCCGTCATAATCCCACTGGCTACGTTGGCATGCATACCTGCGGTATTAACCAGGTACTTCTGCATATAGGTTGTGAAGGTGTAAAAACACAGCGAGCCAGCAGCAGTAAAGCCAAGCACCATGATGAAGGCTTTGCGATTACGCCACAGACCTTTCAGAGAGCCCGCTTCTTTCAGCGCGCGAACGTCCTGTTTCGAGGTTTCATCCAACTGGCGACGCAGCCATAGCGCGACAATAGCTAACACGGCTCCCAGCGCAAATGGAATACGCCACCCCCACTCTCTGAGCGCTGAATCTTCTAAGGTTTGCTGTAAAATGACCACAACCAGTAATGCCAATAGCTGCCCGCCAATTAACGTTACGTACTGGAATGAAGCATAAAAACCTTTCTTACCTTCAATGGCCACTTCACTCATGTAGGTAGCGCTGGTCCCGTATTCGCCCCCGACAGACAGTCCCTGAAATAGTCTGGCCAGTAGCAATAGCGCAGGAGCCCAGGTACCGATGGTTTCATACCCCGGAAGACAAGCGATCACCAGCGATCCCATACACATCATACAAACTGACAGCAGCATGGATTTTTTGCGCCCGTGCTTATCAGCGATGCGACCAAACAACCAGCCGCCAATTGGTCGCATCAGAAAGCCTGCGGCAAAAACGCCGGCAGTCTGTAAGAGTTGCGTAGTGGTGTTTCCTGATGGAAAAAAGATATGAGCAAAATAGAGAGAGCAGAAAGAATAGATATAGAAATCAAACCATTCGACCAGATTCCCTGATGATGCTCCGACAATCGCCCAAATACGACGGCGGGTATCGCCGTCTGTCAGCGTCCCGTTCTCAGTTACACTGCTATCAGCCATTAGAATTATACCCCTGCCAAGGATCGCGTGAATTTATCAATGCTAGTTGTGTCTTTTTTGGTAAACCAAATGTTATATAATTGTTACAATTAATTATGCGATATAAGTCACGGTTTTAATTAGCACAGAAAGGATTCAGATATGTTCAAGGGGATAGAGTTGGAGGTCGCATAAGGCGACAGGTTTCATTTCGTACAGACGCAAAAAAGCCCATCCGGCAGGATGGGCTTTTGCACTTGTTTGATGCCTGGCAGTTTATGGCGGGCGTCCTGCCCGCCACCCTCCGGGCCGTTGCTGCGCAACGTTCAAATCCGCTCCCGGCGGATTTGTCCTCCTCAGGAGAGCACTCACCGACAGACCACAGATAAAACAAAAGGCCCGGTCTTTCGACCGGGCCTTCCGCTTTTATTTGATGCCTGGCAGTTCCCTACTCTCGCATGGGGAGACCCCACACTACCATCGGCGCTACGGCGTTTCACTTCTG
>NZ_JAHLQZ010000244.1:0-5003 GCF_018919505.1 Citrobacter sp. S55_ASV_140 | reverse complement strand
GTATTAATCGGAGAAACTTGAACATGAAAAAAATATGGCTGGCGCTGGCTGGTATGGTTTTAGCTTTTAGCGCATCTGCGGCGCAGTTCCAGGATGGCAAACAATACATCACTCTGGAAAAGCCTGTTGCGGGTGAACCGCAAGTGTTGGAGTTCTTCTCCTTCTACTGCCCGCATTGCTACCAGTTTGAAGAAGTGCTTCATGTGTCTGATAACGTGAAGAAAAAACTGCCGGAAGGTACCAAGATGACCAAATACCACGTCGAGTTTCTTGGGCCTTTGGGTAAAGATCTGACGCAGGCCTGGGCTGTTGCTATGGCACTTGGCGTTGAAGATAAGGTCACTGTTCCGCTGTTTGAAGGGGTTCAGAAAACCCAGACCGTTCAGTCTGTTGCAGATATCCGTAAAGTGTTTGTCGACGCGGGTATTAAAGGTGAAGACTACGATGCGGCATGGAACAGCTTTGTGGTGAAATCACTCGTGGCGCAGCAGGAAAAAGCGGCGGCTGATTTACAGCTGCAGGGCGTTCCGGCGATGTTCGTGAATGGTAAATACCAGGTAAACCCGCAGGGCATGGATACCAGCAGCATGGATATCTTTGTACAGCAGTATGCGGATACAGTGAAATTCCTGGTTAGTCAGAAGTAAAAGCGAAAGCCGGTCATTGACCGGCTTTTTTGTTTGTGGCTTTAATCGCATCTATTTGCGCGTCTTTCTCGCTCCAGAGCGTATTCAACCATAGCTGAAACCGACGCTTGAAACCTTTATCGTTCACGTAATCACCGTGCAACTCTTCTTGAATTTGCTCCAGGTTCACCCGTACGACAATACGCGTTAATTTGCCGCTCAGCATATCGTAGAAAGGGCGGCTGCTATTTTCCGGGTAGCACAACGTGACGTTCAGCAACTTATCAAACTGCGACCCCAGCACATTCAATGCCATAGCGATACCGGCCGCCTTAGGTGGGAGCAGGTTTTGATAGGGGGAGCGGGTTTGCTCACGTTTCTCGTTAGTAAAGCGTGAACCTTCGACAAAATTCACGATAGTTGTCGGGTGTACGCGAAACTTCTCGCAGGAACGACGCGTTGTTTCCACATCTTTACCGCGCCGTTCCGGGTGACGGAGCAGATAGCCGCGTGAATAACGTTTCATAAACGGCATATCCAGCGCCCAGCAGGCCAGACCAATAAACGGCACCCAGGCCAGCTGTTGCTTGAGAAAATATTTATTCATCGGGATGTGCTTACGGAACAGAACGCAAAGCACAACGATATCGGCCCAGCTGTAATGATTACAAATGAGCAGATACCAGTTTTTTTTGCTAAGACCTTCCAGCCCTTCGACGTCCCACTTCAATCGTGGATTGAGGTGTAGAAGTAGCGCCAGACCTTCACACCAGCAATACATCATGAAATTACAGAAGATGGAAACCTTGCGCCAGACGACAGGAACAGGCAAAAGGAGTTTTACAACCCCGGCAAGGATGATCGGCACAGAACAAAAAATCGTGACCAATATGGTCAATACGATACTCAGCAACAGCGTTATCGCAGCGAGTATTCTTGTCATAATTAAATTATTCAAAAGGTTAGCCATAGACAGTGCGCTAAAGAGGCGCAAGGGGCTAATTTTATCAGAAAACGAACCAAATGATGGATCTTCCCTGAATAGAAAAAAAGGAATATCTATCCACATCAGGAGACAAGCGATAAAAATGGGATAAAATGCTGTAAGTTTCTTTAATTAACTGAAATATATGAAAAAATGTAATTGTTCAATAATTAACTTGCTATATTTAAAGCGCTGAAAATTATTTATTCACAAAGTTATCCACAATTTGATTTGCGATCAAAGCAGAAGAACTGCAAAAGTTTTTCAACAAAAACGGCGAAAAACTCATGTTTTCATCCCGTCTGTGGCATCCTTTACCCATAATCTGATAAACAGGCACGGACATTATGGTTCAGATCCCAGAAAACCCACTTATCCTTGTAGATGGCTCATCTTACCTTTATCGCGCATATCACGCGTTTCCGCCGCTGACTAACAGCGCAGGAGAACCTACTGGTGCGATGTACGGTGTTCTCAACATGTTGCGTAGCTTGATTCTACAATATCAGCCGACCCATGCTGCTGTGGTATTCGACGCTAAGGGTAAAACCTTCCGTGATGAATTATTCGAGCATTACAAGTCACATCGCCCGCCAATGCCTGACGATCTGCGTGCGCAGATTGAACCTCTGCATGCGATGGTAAAAGCGATGGGGTTGCCATTACTGGCTGTTTCAGGCGTGGAAGCCGATGATGTTATCGGTACGCTGGCGCGTGAAGCGGAAAAGGTTGGTCGTCCGGTGCTGATCAGTACCGGTGATAAAGATATGGCTCAGCTGGTGACACCGAACATCACCCTGATCAACACCATGACCAATACGATCCTCGGCCCGGATGAAGTGGTGAATAAGTACGGTGTGCCACCTGAGCTGATCATTGATTTCCTGGCGCTGATGGGCGACTCCTCCGATAACATTCCTGGCGTACCTGGCGTGGGTGAAAAAACGGCTCAGGCTCTGCTCCAGGGCTTGGGGGGGCTGGATACCCTTTATGCCGAATCTGACAAAATTGCGGGGCTGACTTTCCGTGGTGCGAAAACCATGGCGGGCAAGCTTGAGAAAAATAAAGAGGTGGCGTACCTCTCTTATCAATTAGCGACCATTAAAACAGATGTTGAGCTGGAGTTAACCTGCGAGCAACTGGAAGTGAAGCAGCCCGCAACAGATGAACTGCTTGGCCTGTTTAAACAGTACGAATTTAAGCGTTGGGTTGCAGACGTAGAATCCGGTAAATGGCTACAGGCGAAAGGAACGAAGCCAGCGGCTAAACCGCAGGAAACAATCGTCGTCGAGGCTACGCCGGAAGAACCTGCGACGGCTCTTTCCTACGATAACTACGTGACGATTCTGGATGAAGCGACGCTGGAAGAGTGGATCGCAAAGCTGAAAAAAGCGCCCGTCTTCGCCTTTGATACAGAAACTGACAGCCTGGACAATATCTCCGCGAATCTGGTTGGACTGTCTTTTGCCATTGAACCGGGCGTGGCGGCGTATGTTCCTGTTGCCCATGACTACCTGGATGCCCCCGATCAGATCGCGCGCGACCGCGCGCTGGCGCTGCTAAAGCCGCTGCTGGAAGATGAGAACGCGCACAAAGTCGGGCAAAACCTGAAGTACGATCGCGGCATCCTGGCGAATTATGGCATCGAGCTGCGCGGCATCACCTTTGACACCATGCTCGAGTCCTACATTCTTAACAGCGTCGCTGGACGACACGATATGGACAGCCTGTCGGACCGCTGGCTGAAACATAAAACCATTACCTTTGAAGAGATTGCCGGAAAGGGCAAAAACCAACTGACCTTTAACCAGATAGCGCTGGAAGAGGCCGGTCGTTACGCTGCGGAAGACGCCGACGTTACGCTACAGCTGCATCTGAAGATGTGGCCAGAATTGCAGCAGCATAAAGGGCCGCTGAACGTCTTTGAAAATATTGATATGCCGCTGGTGCCGGTTTTGTCTCGCGTTGAGCGCAACGGTGTGAAAATCGATCCGGCTGTTCTGCACAAGCATTCAGAAGAGCTGACGCTGCGTTTGAACGAGCTGGAGCAAAAAGCGCACGAGATTGCCGGCGAAGCGTTTAACCTCTCTTCCACCAAGCAACTGCAAACCATCCTGTTTGAAAAGCAGGGCATTAAGCCGCTGAAGAAAACGCCTGGCGGCGCACCATCAACGTCGGAAGAGGTACTGGAAGAGCTTGCGTTGGATTACCCATTGCCGAAAGTGATCCTGGAATATCGCGGGTTAGCAAAACTGAAGTCGACCTATACGGACAAGCTTCCGTTGATGATTAACAAGAAAACCGGGCGCGTACATACCTCCTATCATCAGGCTGTTACCGCGACCGGGCGCTTGTCTTCAACGGATCCGAACCTGCAAAACATCCCGGTACGTAATGACGAAGGTCGTCGTATTCGCCAGGCGTTTATTGCGCCGGAAGACTACGTGATTGTTTCCGCGGACTACTCGCAGATTGAACTGCGTATCATGGCGCATCTCTCGCGTGATAAAGGCTTGCTTACCGCATTTGCCGAAGGGAAAGATATTCACCGCGCAACGGCCGCTGAAGTCTTTGGCTTACCGCTGGATTCAGTAACTAACGAACAACGCCGCAGCGCGAAAGCTATCAACTTCGGTCTGATCTACGGGATGAGCGCCTTTGGTCTTGCTCGCCAGTTAAATATTCCGCGCAAGGAAGCACAGAAGTACATGGATCTCTACTTCGAACGCTATCCTGGCGTGCTGGAATATATGGAACGCACGCGTGCACAGGCAAAAGAGCAGGGTTACGTTGAAACGCTGGAAGGTCGTCGCCTCTATTTGCCGGATATTAAATCCAGTAATGGCGCTCGTCGTGCGGGTGCTGAACGTGCCGCAATCAACGCCCCGATGCAAGGTACTGCCGCAGACATTATTAAGCGAGCCATGATAGCCGTAGACGGATGGCTGCAAACCGAGCAACCGCGCGTGCGCATGATCATGCAAGTTCACGATGAACTGGTGTTTGAAGTGCACAAAGATGACCTGGAAAGTGTGTCGAAAAAGATCCATCAACTGATGGAAAACGAGACCCAGATTGACGTGCCGTTATTAGTGGAAGTCGGTAGTGGTGAAAACTGGGATCAGGCGCACTAAGGGGTGACTGAATAACGGCCATTTTTCGTAACTAAGCAACATAAGATAGAACTTTTTGTGATGTCCATTAGAATTCCCTATGCAAGGAATGAAAAAAAATTACAAAAAGTGCTTTCTGAGCTGCTCAAAAAAGAGTAAAGTTATTCTCGTAGGGTACAGAGGTAAGATGTTCTATCTTTCAGACCTTTTACTTCACGTAATCGGATTTGGCTGAATATTTTAGCCGCCCCAGTCAGTAATGACTGGGGCGTTTTTTAT
>NZ_JAHLQZ010000243.1:0-5018 GCF_018919505.1 Citrobacter sp. S55_ASV_140 | reverse complement strand
CTTCATGGGTATCCAGCGATGTGGCCCCTTCGGCAATCGCCTGCTGTAACAGATTATGCGCCTCGGCGGTGTTCGTGGTCAGGTAGTCCGGTAGCGCAGGCGTTTCTCGCAGTTGCTTCTGGTTACGCCGATACTCAACCATATGCATAAACGCGGTGATGGTCCCTTCCGGCGTACGGTAGGTGGGCACCCCTGCTTCGCTAAATAGCCTACGGGCTTCCTGGGAAGAAAACTCCCCGCACCAGTTGGTTAGTAAGGAGATAAATTTCCCTCGAGGATGCTGCTTTACTGCTTCGATCAACGCTTGCGCGCTTTCGGTCCCGGGGGCGGCGGCGCTGGGCGAATGAATCACCATCAGCGCGTCGAAGTCCTGGCTGGTGAGCAAAATATCCAGCGTTTTTACATAGTGTTCGTTACTGGCGTCGTCACGAAGATCCAGCGGGTTGCCGATATCAACATGGGCTGGTAGCGCATCGCGTAATTTCTGGCAGGTATCTTCACTCAGCGTGGCGAGTTTGCCATTCTTCGACCATAGCTCATCCAATGCCAGTGCGGCAGGTGCGGCGCCGTTACTGATGATCATTAGTCTGTCACCACGCAGCGGGCGCATGTGACTCAGGGTTTCGACCGCCGAGAACAGCTCGTGAGTATCTTGCACGCGTAATAAACCGGCGCGCTGAATAGCCGCATCCCAGGCTGGGTCCATCCCTGCACTGGTGTGCAGTAAACGCTGCGCTGCCGGGCTGCGGCCACTCTTAATCACCAGAATGGGTTTGTTGCGCGCGGCGCTACGGGCGGCAGAGACAAAGCGCCGGGCATCGCTCAAATGTTCGAGATAGAGCAATATTGCACTGGTTTTACTGTCGCGCGCCAGGTAATCCAGCAACTCATCAACGTCGATATCCAGGCTGTCACCCAACGCGATAAAGTAAGAAAAGCCCATTTCTCTCTGCTGCGCCCAGTCGAGTATGGTATTGGATACGGCGGCGGATTGAGAGATAAAAGCCAGCTTGCCGCGCTTAATCGGGACGGGGGAAAAGCTGGCGTTAAGTCCCTGCCAGGGGGCGAGAAGTCCCAGACTGTTGGGACCCAGCAGGCGTATTTTATAGCGTGAGGCGCAGGCCAGCAGTTCTGCATGCTGGGCCGTGGGAGCCGAAAGAATAATGCAGGTTTTACAACCTTTCTCGCCAAGCGCTTCGAGCAATGCCAGGTTACGGCTGGCATTGGTGCACAACACGGCGAGGTCGGGGCTAAAAGGCAAGCTGCTGATATTGGGCCAGGCCAGTACACCCAATACCGCTTTCCAGGCGGGCGTCACCGGTAGAACTGGCCCATTGAAACCGCCGGCAAGCAGATTACGCATCATCAGGTAACCCGCGCGGTTAGGCTTCATCGACGCCCCAATCACCGCAATGGATTTCGGTCGCAGTAGTGCTTCCAGACCACGTTGACTCATATCGGCTTCCTTAATGACACCAGTGACCGAATGATTTTAAACGCTTTCTGTCGAGTCTGCTGTGACGCTTCCCTGATGTTGAGTTTTTCCTGCCAGGTAACGGGTTTTAAAGCGTGTGAAGTGATCGCTTAACCCTTCCGCAGCTTGCGTATCGCCAGCCAGATCCAGCAAAGCGATGGCGACTTCGGCAGTACAGTATTGCCCTTCGGCGTGAATACCACGCAGGTGATAAGCAGAAAGGCGCGATAAATCAACGGAGATCACCGGCAGGTTGTCGAGGTACGGGCTTTTGCGGAACATTTTACGCGCTTCCGGCCAGGTGCCATCGAGCATAATAAACAACGGCGGTTTGCCGGTCGGCGGCGTGAAAATCACTTCGCGCTCTTCGCCCGCATAGGAAGCCGGGAATACCACCATCGGCTGGTAATCGGGATTTTTCACCAGCTCAAGCAGCGCCTGCGGCGGTTCGGTGCGTGACCACTGAAAAGCCGCGGTATCGGGCAAAATATCGGCGATTAAACGTCCCGTGTTACTGGGCTTCATCGGCTCGGTATCAAACATGACCAGACAAAAACGGCTTTTGGCCTCAGACGGTACTAACGTTGCGCATAAGCAGAGCTTTAGCGGCAGCAGGCAGCGCTGGCAGCGACGAATACGGTTACCTCGGGCGAGGAAAGGACGCGTGGCACGCGCGAGGCGCTCAGCGCGTAACTGAAGAACTGCGTTATCGGTCATGGGGGAACACGTTGAAAAACGCTATTGTCGCAGAGGTGAAAACGGGGCACAAGATGCGCCCCGCAGAGATTATAATGATTCGTTAAGCCAGCTATCAAACGGAGCCTTAGGTACGGCGCCATTAAGCATATCGACGATTTCACCTTTTCTGAAGATCATGATGGTCGGAATACTGCGGATACCGAAGCGGGCGCTGAGTTCACGCTCGGCTTCCGTATTCACTTTAACAAAACGCACTTTACCGCTACGCTCTTCCGCGACATCTTCAAAAATTGGGGCAAAGTTACGGCATGGTCCGCACCAGGGGGCCCAAAAATCAACCACCACCGGGAGATCGTCTTTTAACAGTTTATCCAGTGTTTCACCGGTCGCATTGATCACCTCCCCATCGAACAGGTCGTGACCACAGCGTCCGCATTTAGCCGCTTCCTGGACACGATCGTCGGGAATGCGGTTGATAGCCTGGCAGCTGGTACAAACGGTATTCATAACTAACCTCTGGATGAGTAGTGTGGACTTCATGGCAGTGACGCCAGTATGTTTCTATTATGTTACATATTATCGGGGAGTCTGTTCTAAACAACAATGCGTTTTATTCAATGAGTACAATAGTCCTTAGCTTTTAAATGAAATAATGGCTAACGACGTGCACATCGGGTAATCTGCGCGCTTCGCGCAGAGCAGGTGGAGAAAAACATGAGCGACGAACTGAAGAACAAAAACGGCAAGGTCAAAGTGATGTACGTCCGCAGTGACGATGACTCGGATAAACGCACCCAAAATCCACGTACTGGTAAAGGCGGCGGACGCCCCGGTACTTCCCGAGCCGAAGGCGGTCGTCGCCCTGCCCGTGATGACAGAAAGGGTCCGAACAGCGAACGCGGCCGTGAACGTGGTCGTGACCGCGATGCAGAACGCGATCGCAGACGTGAAGATTCACCATGGCGTACCGTGTCCCGCGCACCGAATGATGATGCTGAGGATAAAGCCGATCATGGTGGCATTAGCGGCAAGAGTTTTATCGATCCTGAAGTCTTACGTCGTCAGCGCGCGGAAGAAACCCGCGTTTACGGTGAAAATGCCTGTCAGGCTCTGTTCCAGAGTCGTCCGGACGCTATTGTTCGCGCCTGGTTCGTGCAGAGCGTCACCCCGCGCTTTAAAGAAGCATTACGCTGGATGGCGGCAAACCGTAAAGCCTACCATGTGGTTGATGAAGCTGAGCTGGCGAAAGCCTCCGGTACTGAGCACCATGGCGGTGTTTGTTTCCTGATCAAAAAACGTAACGGTACCACCGTTAAGCAGTGGGTGGGTCAGGCTGGGGCGCAGGACTGCGTACTGGCTCTGGAAGACATCGCTAACCCGCACAACCTGGGCGGAATGATGCGTAGCTGCGCCCACTTTGGTGTGAAAGGCGTGGTGGTACAGGACGCGGCGCTGCTGGAATCAGGTGCGGCAATCCGTACCGCTGAAGGTGGCGCAGAGCATGTTCAGCCGATCACCGGTGACAGCATTGTCGATGTGCTGGACGACTTCCGTAAGGCAGGTTACACGGTAGTGATGACCTCAAGCGTGAAAGGCAAACCGTTGTTTACTACTACGCTGCCGGAAAAAATGGTGCTGGTATTAGGGCGTGAGCGTGAAGCGCTGCCGGAAGCGGCATGCTCAGCCGACGACCTGTGCGTGGCGATTGACGGTACGGGTAACGTTGAAACGCTCAACGTATCTGTGGCAACCGGCGTACTGCTCGCGGAGTGGTGGCGTCAGAACAAAGCCTGATAATAAAAATGCCAGCGAATCGCTGGCATTTTTTTACTCACTTTCTGCAGGTAACACCGGCGTCCAGTCAATCGGTTTTTCACCTCGTTGTTCCAGCCATTCATTAGCCAGTACAAAGTGATTGCAGCCAAAGAAACCACGATGCGCGGAGAGCGGTGACGGGTGCGGCGCTTTCAACACATGGTGACGTTGGGTATCAATAATCGCGCCTTTCTTTTGTGCGTGTGAACCCCAGAGCAGGAAAACGACGCCTTCGCGATGCTGATTAATCAAGCTGATGACTTTATCGGTGAAGGTTTCCCACCCCAGGCTGGCGTGCGAATGTGCCTGACCGGCGCGGACGGTGAGTACGGTATTAAGTAACAGCACCCCCTGACGTGCCCAGCTTTCCAGATAACCGTGCGTTGGGCGCGTGAAGCCTGGAATCGTCGCTTCCAGCTCTTTGTACATGTTCAGCAGCGATGGGGGAGTGGCAATACCCGGACGAACAGAGAACGCGAGACCGTGTGCCTGGCCTGGACCGTGGTAAGGATCCTGCCCCAGGATGACGACTTTCACGTCGCCAAGTTCGGTAAAGCGAAAAGCGTTAAACACATCTTTTTGCGGCGGGTAAATTGTCATACCCGACTGACGCTCGCCAGCGACAGTATGTAGCGTGTTAACAAAATAAGGCTGCTGTTTCTCATCTGCCAGCACATCGTGCCAGGTTAATTCGGTGGCCATCTCGCTCTCCTGCGAATTTTCAATCCCTCTAGCTTAACTGCTTCTTACCACGTCGCAAAATTCTGTACGTTTCTCAACGGCATGGGCCTTAAAGATAGTTGAAAATTTATGTAAAAAGTTTAGCTGTGTGCGTGGCGTAAGTTGATGTAAAACAATAAAATCCACCTATCACCACTTTTCATGTGTGGTTTTTATTGATTTAAATCAAAGATTCAAGGGTGTGTGAGGGGTATATATACACTCAAGCAACAATGGTTTTACCAATTGGCCGGATGACGGCCAACCGAGATCAAATAATTTTGCCGGGGAGGCATCAAATGATTACAGG
>NZ_JAHLQZ010000242.1:0-5048 GCF_018919505.1 Citrobacter sp. S55_ASV_140 | reverse complement strand
GGTTATGGGCCGCGCGCAAGTGGAATATATTATCCTGCCTAAGTGTTAACTTAATTGTTCAGGCGATTTGCGTAGTCATGGCCATATTTATTAACTCACCACTGCTACTAACCATTAGCTGTATTGGTTTTGGCGGCACATTCATGGGGACAAGTTCTTTGGTCATGCCGCTGGCAAGAAAAATAAGGGCACCAAAAAAGATTAACCTTCTTGGCCTCGTTACGCTGACTTATGGGGTCGGGCAGATCGTCGGTCCATTAATTGTCAGTGCCTTCCAGAGCAATAAAAATGGAATGACCTATTCCATATTATTGGGTGCAGCCTCGTTATTTATCGCAGTAGGGATTAGCTATTTACAATACAGTAAAGTTAAATATTCAGACAGTTGGAGCAAAGAATGAAAAAAATGACAGTGGCTATACTGGGTATGGGACCGCGTGGTTTAAGTATTCTGGAAAGGATTTGTGCCCTGCATACAGAGTATGCGATTAATGAACATATGCAGATCATTATTATTGATAAAAATGCCATGGGTGTGGGAGCGCATAGTTTGTCTCAGCCCGACCATTTATTAGTTAATACTGTTGCCTGTCAAATAACATTGTTTGGTGATGCGACCGTAAAAAATGCCGGCCCTTTTCGCCCAGGCCCATGTTTTCATCAATGGGCTAACAATCAGGGTTATCGCAAAGTGGGTGATCGCTATATAAAAAGCGAAACAGGTTTAGCTATTGATGCAAATGATTACTTGCCTCGTCGCTTATTGGGAGAATATTTGAATTGGGCGTATGAGAGAATACTAAAAAATCTGCCAGCCAGTCTGACGGTAACGCAAGTAAATCAGCAGGCAACTAATCTTTTTATTCAGCAAGATAAACGATCAGCCATTGTTTTAGAAGATAATCAGAGGATTGTTGCTGACTTTGTTTATCTGACAACCGGCCATGGCGACAATATGAAAACGTTGGAAGATCATTATGTCGAAAAATTTATTGCCAGCAGCAATAAGCAAAATGAACTGCTGGAATATTATTCCACGCCTTATCCGGTTGATAGGTTAAATAACATTCACTCCCGAGCTAAGGTTATCGTCCAGGGCATTGGGTTGACAGCTTATGATGTTATTTCTCAATTAACGCTGGGACGTGGTGGACGGTTTGTGACCGACAATGGGATGCTTCGCTATCACCCTAGTGGCAATGAACCTGATATTTTTATTTATTCCAGACAGGCTCTCCCTTTCAGCAGTCGTGGCATGAATCAAAAAGGTATTTCCGGTCAATACCGACCACGATTCTTAACTTCAGCCGCAATTAATGAATTTCGTGTCCAGAATTTAATTCATAATGCCACATCAAAAATAAATTTCATCGAACAAATTTTCCCGTTGCTGCATAAAGAAATGTGCTACGTCTATCGATCTACCCTGGAGGGGAAGTGGCAGGAACCCACGACATATGTTGCTGATGTGCATGATGCCGCGGTTATCGATAGCATACTTTATCCTCATCGCAATCAGGAACATGCCTCCCTGGAAGAATATAGCCAATGGTTTATTGATTTTTTACGCGATGACTTGCATGAGTCTGACAAAGGCAACGTCAAGGGCCCAGTGAAAGCGGCGACCGACATTATTCGTGACGTAAGAGATATTTTGCGAGGGGCTATCGATAATTGCGGACTTGACGCAAAATCGCATCAATACTTCATTGAGCAGATCAATCCTGTCTTTAATCGTATTGCTGTAGGTCCGCCGAAACTGCGTAATGAACAACTGTTGGCATTAATGCATGCCAACATAGTTCGTCTGGCAGGAGGAAAGGATCCCCGGTTAATGATGAATGAATATGAGGGTAAGTTCGAGGTTCATTCTGAATTTAAAGATGAGAGTAGCGTAGTGAAAGCTGATGTGTTGATAAAAGCCAAAATTGCTAACTTTTCGCCGTTGCACGACGTTTCAACGTTGATGAGGAATATGACTATCAACGGCATTGTGCGTCCCTTTATGAACGATGGTTATCATCCAGGCGGGCTGGATATTGATATCAATCAGCATCCGATTAACTGCCTTGGGGAAACGCAAGAATCGATTTGGGTGTTAGGCAATCCAGCGGAAGGGGCTAATTTTTACACTTACGTATTGCCCCGACCCCTTGTCAATTCGAGGTTCCTGGTCGATGCCGGGCGCTGTGTAACCGATATGTATCAACAATTGCACCATCGCAATGTTCAGCATGAGGTTGTCATTAATGCAGACTGAGCAAATCCAGACGCACGGTAATCTCTGGCAAAATCTGCAATCCTCAATGATTGTGATCTCATTGGGTGTTTTCCTTGCATCCTGTGTGCTAGCCGGTAAATATCCCGTGATGTCTGCTTTTGCACTCGTTGCGTCAATATTGTATATCCTGTCAACTTTTTCATTCTGGTGGAAAAAATCATCGGCAAGAAGTGGGATCCTCATTTTTATCGCTTCGATGATTTTTCTACTGACAGCAAACAAGAGTGGGGAACTTAACCTCCTCGCTGTTTTTGTACGATATTCAGACGTCATGCTCTTGCTGGTGGGGATTGCATTACTCCGGCAGGTGATGAACGCGATAAATTTTAACGCTGCGCTGGGGGCATATTTACTGCAGAAAAAACCGTCTCGAGTCACATTGTCTATAACGTTGCTGACCGCTTTTTTAACCTGGCCAATGAGCCTTGGGGCCATTCCACTCCTGCTTGATAGCCTGAAAAAAGTGGTTCAACCGAAGTTTAACCTGGCGAAGATTGTCACTCGTACGGTATGTATCACGATGGTTTTAATGCCGACGACTATTGGTGCGGCGGCGGTATGGGCTGCTATGCCGGATATCCCTCATGTTCCGGCGATGCTGGTCGGCATTCCCCTGTTTTTATTCAGTATCCTGTTAAACCAGAAATCGCGTGTCCAACTGGTTGCCGAAGATAGTCATACGGTTTCTGACCGCGGCAATATGACCTCGATTCTTGCTTTTATCGGCTTGTTTTGGGGAAGCTTTATTCTATCGTTGAGCGTGCTGGGGTTGAATCCTTTGCAGAGCATCACCTTCACGGCGGTTGTTCTTTTTATCGTCAGTCATTTTGCGAATCGCAAAAAGCAGTGGGCGCAACAACTGTCTGAATCTGCTCAGGGGATCTCCGGCGAAGTGGTATTACTCCTGGCATGTAGCCTGTTAACATCAGTATGTATGATGTTGTTTGCAAACATCCCGCAAGGCATTACAGCGTTTGTTAGCGGTCTTACAACTTTTCAGTGCTATGCCATTATTTTATTTGTTCTGCCCTTGCCTGGTATCCTCGGTATTCATCCCCTAATTATATTTAGCGTGTCGTGGTCGATTTTTTCCGACTATCTTTCCGGCAGCGTGGTGGATTATCAGATTTGGATTTGCCTTTTTATTGCTACGCAACTGCTATCTCCGGTATCGATAAACGCAATTTTTGCTGCCAACAGCCTTAATGTTTCTCCCGGCAGAACCAGTTTCCAGATGCATTATGGTTATGTTCTGCTGTTTAACCTGTTTGCGCTTAGCTACCTCGGCGCATTATCCACAATCATTTAGTTTACAGGAGTTGTTATGCCCTACGTAAATATTAAGATCACTAAAGAAGGTGTGACCGATAAACAAAAGAAACAGCTGATGGAAGGTGCGACTCAGCTACTGGTGGATGTGCTTAATAAAAACCCTGCTACAACCATTGTGGTTATTGACGAAGTCGATACCGATAACTGGGGGATTGGCGGCGTACCGGTGACCGAGTTGCGTAAAAAAAGTCAGTAATAGTGAATGTGATGGCGGGGAACGTGCGTTCCTCGCCTGATATCCGCAGTCATCGTATTTTGCCTGGATGCAGGTAATGATATTGGCCCTTGCCGGTGTCATAAGTTGAGAAAAATAACCAACATACATTATTGTCTCTTTTCTGAGGATGTCATATATGCATGCTTATCATCATATACGTTTGGGTAATACCTCGATTAATGTTAAAAAAAGCTTTGATGAGTTGCTACCTGATCCCTGGCTTAAAGCTGAAGATGGGAAATTTCGTTTTCGAAGTTATCTTCAGGCAAAAGCAGGGTGTGAAAAATATTTTAGTTTATGCGAGGCCGGAGTTTTCTTTCAGTCTGAAAAACTTAATACGTATTCAGGTGGTATCAGCAGAAAGTATCCAGAAATAAAACAGGATGTTGCCGAAGAAATTATGAATCTGGTATTTAGCAAATTACTGCCATTGCTACCGAAGGATAACTATAACGTTGGTATTCATCAAATAAGAATTACAACACATGATCGACAGCCGGGCTATCCGGCTCCGGAAGGTATACATCAGGATGGCTTTAAGTTCATTGCCGTCTATTGCAGCGAAATGGAAAATATCGCCGGTGGCGATACTACGTTAATCCCTCATCACGACGGCGGAAATGACGCAACAACCTTCAAAATTCTGGCGGGGGAGGCGATCATTTTCAATGATGTTAATTATCTGCATTATACCGCACCTATCGTACCGCTGTTGCCCGGGAAAGGATTTCGGGATGTGTTTGTCATTACGTTTGATATCGAGAGTGAAAAATAATGAACATCTTACTGTGTCCACCCAAAATTCTTTTACAACACTCGCCAAACGCCTGGCATGAACTCCAGCAATCAACGCCGTTAGTGATAGCCACCTGCGCCAGTCAAAAAGCGGCGATCTTGCATCATATGGGGAATGATTTTACCTTTCTGTTTTATGAAAACTTTAACGATAATCCCGTGGTAGAACTGGATATTTATCATTATGCACGTTCGAACAACGCCAGCGGTATTTACTTCCTGGCTGAAATTGATGTGCTCAGGGCGGCAAGGATCAGCGATCGTTTAGGTTTAACGCAGGGGCGTGAGAGTGCGGCGATCCTGTTTCGCGATAAGTTTCTGATGAAATCCCGTGTGCAGCAATATCAGTTACCGATTCCAGCAATGGCTCGCGTGGGAAATGCGACGGCAATGGCCTCATTTATTGCGCAACACGGATATCCC
>NZ_JAHLQZ010000241.1:0-5059 GCF_018919505.1 Citrobacter sp. S55_ASV_140 | reverse complement strand
GCGCCTCTTTTTGCATGCTTTATGCTAGCCGTCGGCGGAGAAAGTGGTATTCTCAATCGCATCGCGCAAGCCTGACTTGTGGTGTTTTTAATTCAGCTAACCCCGTGGACTGCAAGCAAGTTTTGTAGGACACCGCCAAGGAGACTCAACGTGTCTGAACTGTCTCAGTTATCCCCGCAACCGCTGTGGGATATTTTTGCCAAAATCTGTTCTATTCCTCACCCGTCCTACCATGAAGAGCAGCTCGCTGAACACATTCTGAGCTGGGCCCAGGAGAAAGGTTTTCACGTCGAGCGCGACCAGGTCGGTAATATCCTGATTCGCAAACCTGCCACTGCAGGCATGGAAAACCGCAAACCGGTCGTTCTGCAGGCGCACCTGGATATGGTTCCGCAGAAAAATAACGACACCGTGCACGACTTCACCAAAGATCCTATCCAGCCTTATATTGATGGCGAATGGGTGAAAGCCCGTGGCACCACGCTGGGCGCGGATAACGGCATCGGTATGGCGTCCGCGCTGGCCGTACTGGCGGATGACAATGTGGTACACGGTCCGCTGGAAGTGTTGCTGACCATGACCGAAGAAGCGGGTATGGATGGCGCGTTCGGTTTGCAGGCAAACTGGCTGCAGGCAGATATCCTGATCAACACCGACTCTGAAGAAGAAGGTGAGATCTACATGGGTTGTGCAGGGGGTATCGACTTTACCTCAAACCTGCCGCTGTCCCGTGAGGCGGTTCCGGCTGGTTTCCAGAGCTTTAAGCTGACCTTAAAAGGTCTGAAAGGCGGTCACTCCGGCGGTGAAATCCACGTTGGTCTCGGTAACGCTAACAAGCTGTTGGTACGCTTCCTGGCGGGCCACGCTGAAGAGCTGGATCTGCGTCTGATTGATTTTAACGGCGGTACGCTGCGTAACGCGATCCCGCGTGAAGCCTTTGCGACCCTCGCCGTGGCCGCAGATAAAGTTGATGCGTTAAAAGCACTGGTTAACACTTACCAGGACATCCTGAAAAACGAACTGGAAGCCAAAGAGAAGAATCTTGCTCTGCTTCTGGATGCTGTCGCCAACGATAAAGCCGCCCTGACCACGCCGTCTCGCGATAGCTTTGTTCGTCTGCTGAACGCCACCCCGAACGGCGTAATCCGCAATTCCGACGTGGCGAAAGGCGTGGTGGAAACCTCCCTGAACGTCGGTGTCGTGACCATGACTGACGATAATGTACAGATCCACTGCCTGGTTCGCTCGCTGATCGACAGCGGTAAAGACTACGTGGTAAGCATGCTGGATTCACTGGGCAAGCTCGCCGGTGCCAAAACCGAAGCCAAAGGTGCGTATCCTGGCTGGCAGCCGGATGCTAACTCTCCGGTTATGCACCTGGTTCGCGAAACCTATCAGCGTCTGTTCAACAAAACGCCGAACATCCAGATTATCCACGCCGGTCTGGAATGTGGACTGTTCAAGAAACCATATCCGGATATGGACATGGTTTCCATCGGGCCAACTATCACCGGTCCGCACTCCCCGGATGAGCAGGTTCATATTGAAAGCGTCGGCCACTACTGGACGCTGCTGACTGAACTGTTGAAGTCGATTCCGGCGAAGTAAGTCTCTGTAATAAATGCCGGATAGCGCTACGCTTATCCGGCCTACGCGCTGATTTGTAGGCCGGATAAGGCGGTTACGCAGCCATCCGGCAATACATCAGAGTCAAATTCCCAGCAGCAGTTGCCTTTCCAGCTGTGGATCAAGCAGCGTGACGTGTAATCCCACCAGCCTTACGCCCCGCCCGCCCCGACGTTCATCCCAGGTTTTGCGCGCTGTCGCAATTAAGTCATCTTTGCTTAAGCGCGGCCAGACGTGCTCCTGCGTGGTTTGCTGAAAATCATTAAACTTGAGTTTAATTCCCTGCCGGGCAATCAACAGATCCGGTTTTACCTTTGCCAGACGCCGTTCCAGTTCGGGATATAGACGCTCAATAATCTCCTCACATTCAGCCCATTCATGAATATCTTCTGCCAGCGTACGCTCGACGCCGACTGATTTGCGCAGTCTGTCGTTGTTGACGTCGCGCTCATCAATACCCTGGCTGCGTTCCCACAACACGCGACCAAACTTACCAAACCGTTTGAGCAACATGGCCAGGTCGTATTTTTGAACATCCTCGCAGGTGCGCAACCCCATCGCTTCCAGCTTAGCGGCAGAAACTTTGCCAACGCCGGGTATTTTCCCTAACGGCAACGTTCTGAGAAATTCGGGAACATCAGCGGGGGTAATGACATATTGCCCGTTGGGCTTATTGAGATCGGAGGCTATTTTTGCCAGAAACTTAACCGGCGCAATCCCGGCTGAGGCGGTTAACTGTAACTCGTTGAAAATCGTCTGGCGGATCTCCTGCGCTATCAGCGTGGCGGAACCGTGACAGTGAGCACTGTCGGTCACATCCAGGTAGGCTTCGTCCAGCGAAAGAGGTTCGATGAGCGAGGTATAACGGGAGAAGATCGCCTGAATCTGGCGGGAGGCTTCTTTATAAGCCTCGTATCGACCAGGCAATAACGTGAGATGTGGGCACAGTTTTAACGCCATTCCGGTCGGCATTGCGCTACGCACGCCAAATTTACGCGCCGGGTAATTGGCCGTGCTGATAACGCCCCGGCGTTCACGACTGCCGCCGATAGCAATGGGAATGTCGCGCAGGGCTGGATTATCACGCATTTCCACCGCCGCGAAAAAACAGTCCATATCAACATGTATGATTTTGCGCATGACTCGCCTCCCACAACACTGTTTAAGTATACAGTATTTTTATGGTGTGAGAAGTCTGATTATGCCTTACGCTGGACCATTCATGACAAAGCGCGCATCGCACAGGTAACGTACGATGTCCGTGGTCTTATGTTCTGCGGGATTACCCGCCGTACTGACAAAAAGCTTATTCACTTTGCGAATCTTTGCCCGCAGCAATTTTTCGATCGTCATCAGGCGAAATGCATCATTTTCCACGCAGAAAAGCTCATAGTCACCCAGACGCTCTCCACAAATTTCACAATGATTCATCCAATAACGTAGCCCGGTGGTTTTACTTTTATCCAGATAGTAATTGCTGGCCTTAATGTTCTTTTTTATCTCTTCAGGCAGAGAATTAATATGAAACAGAAAGGTATTCCGTCGAATAGATTGCCAGCCTTGGCCATCATGCTCCTTTCTAATAAACCGGGTAAACATCACTCCGTGAATATGAGTGAGCTGGTGGCAGTTCCAGCAGTTCATCTTCGAGGTAATTACCAGATAGTACGGCGCGACGATGTTAAAACTGTCGGTGTTATAGACATAGTCACGAAGCCCCCCGTTTAGCTCATGAGGTTCGGTGTACCAGATCCCTGAAATCTGGTCGAAATGCGCGCCCTGACAGGCCACATCCGTGACGTTATCAGTATGAATATCCAATGGAATAATATGGGTTACATCTATCACATTGCCTTCCTGCGGGATAATTTGCCCCCCACGTTGCGTGGAGGACCGGGAATCAAATTAATGAGTGACGGGAGCAGAATGTTGACGTAAAGAAGTCACCTGCTTTTGTTTGTCCAGCTTATCAATCAGCGGTTGTACGACCTTCTCGCCGTGTTGGCCAAAATATTGATACAGCGTATCAGAAGCGCTTTGCGTTAATACCATGATCTCAATGCGACGGTTGCCGGCGCTTTCCGGATTTTTCGCATCCAGCAGCATTTGGTCGGCCATTGCGCTGACCTGCATAACTTTATTCTGCGGCATTCCGGCATCTTCCAGTACGCGTCGAGCAGACAATGCGCGGTCGCCTGACAGGTTCCAGTTGTTGTAAATGTTACTCTTATAGCTCATCGCGTCCGTATGCCCGGTGATGATGATCTTATTGTCCAGCGAGTCAAACACGGGGGCCAGCTCAACCAGCAGCGATTTAAAGAACGGCATAATTTTGGCGCTACCGCGTTCGAACATATTACGGTTCTGATCATCTTTAATCAGTACGCGCAACCCCTGAGGAACAATCTCCATCTCAAGGTTGGTCTCCATATGCGCCTTGCGGGCAATGACGTTAATGTCGGTCGCCAGCTCGCCTAACTCCTGGGCTGATTTTTGTTTCAGTAACGCCGTTTTCTCATTCACATCCAGCGCCTTTTTAGCGTTCTCTTCCGTGATCCTCGCCGTCTCCTGTGGATTCACGGTTTTATCAAGCTTGTTGCGTGTGACGTTTTTCTTCTGCGCGCCTGGCGCTATCGGCAGTTTGCCCAGCTTGTTTAACGGCGCCATACCGCCACCGTTAAAGATTGACTGGCCATGCAGCGCCGCCACGATATTTTCGCGGTCAGCCTTGCTGACGCTGTTCACAATCCACAGCGTCATAAACAGCGCCATCATCGCCAGCGTAAAGTCGGCAAAGGCGACCTTCCACGCCCCGCCATGATGACCTGCATGGTTCTTTTTAATTTGTCGGCGGATAATGGTGGTTTTCGCGCCGCGATCGCGACGATTTGGCCCCTTCCTCATGCTTATTCCTGCTCCAGCATCGCATTAACCCACGCATCCAGATTGGCGAAAGTGGGTTTAGAGGCCAGATGGAGAAGTTTACGGCCAGCATCGACCGCCAGTAGCGTCGGTTTACCGCCCGCTTGCGCCACCAGTACGGTACGTACGCATTCGAGCAGCGAATGCTCTGCCCGCGCCTGCTGTTCCATGGCGTTTGCCAGCGGGTCCATCAGGCAATAACAGATGAATACCCCTAAGAATGTCCCCACCAACGCCGCCGCCACTTTCAGACCGATAAGCGCAATGGAGCCATCGATAGACTGCATGGTGATGATAATGCCCAATACCGCAGCACAAATACCAAATCCAGGCATCGCCTCGGCGGTACGCTGCAAGGAGCGCGAAGGGGTTAACAAAGATTCTTCAGCGGTATCCAGTTCCTGATCGAGGATCCCTTCCAGTTCATGGGCATCGATTTTACCCATCGCCATCAGACGGAAGTTATCGGCGATAAATGTCACCAGTCGCTTCTGAGTCAGCACCAGCGGGT
>NZ_JAHLQZ010000240.1:0-5078 GCF_018919505.1 Citrobacter sp. S55_ASV_140 | reverse complement strand
CTTTCACCACTTCGTACATGTCAACGTCGCCGTTAAGATGCGCCGCTTCATGGAAGGTTTTCGGGTTATCTTCACGCAGCGTGGAGCGCAGATGGGTGAAGTAAATGCGCGGACCAAACTGTTTGATCATGTCAACCAGGTCGTTGTCCGCACGAACGCCGTAGGAGCCGGTGCACATGGTAAAACCGTTCGCCATGCTGCTGACCGTATCCACCATCCACTGCATATCTTCCACGGTGGAAACAATACGCGGCAGGCCGAGAATCGGGCGCGGCGGATCGTCCGGGTGTACCGCCATACGCACACCAGCTTCTTCTGCCACCGGAATGATCGCTTTCAGGAAGACGGCAAAATTCTCGCGCAGCGCGGCTTTATCGATATCTTTGTAACGCTCAAGATGCTGACGGAACTGATCGAGGGTATAGCCTTCTTCCGCGCCCGGCAGACCGGCGATGATATTGCGGGTCAAACGCGCTTTGTCTTCATCGCTCATGGTTGCGAAGCGTTCATTGGCCTGAGCAATCTCTTCGGCGGTGTAGTCTGCTTCCGCGCCCGGACGTTTGAGGATATGCAGCTCAAAGGCGGCAAATTCAATCTGGTCAAAACGCAACGCTTTGGAGCCGTCCGGCAGGACGTATTCCAGATCGGTACGGGTCCAGTCGAGAACCGGCATAAAGTTATAGCACACGGTACGAATGCCGCACTGGGCCAGGTTACGCAGGCTCTGCTGGTAATTGGCGATCCACTGCTGATAGTTGCCAGAACGAGTTTTAATGTCTTCGTGGATCGGCACGCTTTCGACGACCGACCAGACCAGGCCCGCCTGCTCAATAATCGCTTTGCGCTTTAGGATCTCATCAACCGTCCACACTTCCCCGTTCGGGATATGGTGCAAAGCGGTGACAACGCCCGTGGCACCCGCCTGACGCACATCCGCTAAGGTGACCGGATCGTTAGGGCCATACCAGCGCCATGTCTGTTCCATGTTTTGTTCCTCGTTTACATTATGGACTCGACGATATGGCGCATAAATTCCTCCTTTTGGTATTACATGTCAACCTCAATGGCAAAATTGGTTAACCAAATCACAATGAAAGCCGTTTTGATCCTATGAACGGCGCAAAAATACACGGTGAATATGTAAACATGTAACGCTATGTGACATCCATCGCATCAATGGTTAACCAATATATGTAACATCTCAACCAAAATCATAATGGTTCAACCAAAAGAAGGTAGACGTTTTATGCACGTTCTCAATATTCTGTGGGTCGTATTCGGCATCGGTCTGATGCTGGTACTTAATCTAAGATTCAAAATAAACTCGATGGTCGCCCTGCTGCTGGCGGCGCTCTCGGTCGGCATGCTGGCGGGTATGGATTTAATGGAGCTGCTGCACACCATGAAATCCGGTTTCGGCAGTACGCTGGGAGAGCTGGCGATTATCGTGGTATTCGGGGCGGTCATCGGTAAGCTGATGGTTGATTCCGGGGCAGCGCATCAGATTGCCCATACGCTACTGGCGCGCCTCGGCCTGCGCTATGTGCAGTTGTCGGTGATCATTATTGGTCTGATCTTCGGCCTGGCGATGTTCTATGAAGTGGCGTTTATTATGCTGGCGCCGCTGGTGATCGTTATTGCTGCGGAAGCAAAGATCCCGTTCCTCAAGCTGGCGATCCCCGCCGTTGCCGCCGCCACCACCGCGCACTCTCTGTTCCCGCCGCAGCCAGGCCCGGTGGCACTGGTTAACGCCTACGGCGCTGACATGGGCATGGTCTACATCTACGGTATTCTGGTAACCATTCCGAGCGTAATCTGCGCCGGACTTATCCTGCCGAAGTTCCTCGGCAACCTCGATCGTCCGACGCCGTCATTCATGAAAGCCGACGTCCCGGTTGACCAGAACAATCTGCCGTCATTCGGCGTGTCTATTCTGGTGCCGCTGATCCCGGCGATCATCATGATCTCCACCACCATCGCCAACATCTGGCTGGTAAAAGGGACACAAGCATGGGAAGTGGTCAACTTCCTCGGCTCTTCACCGATTGCAATGTTCATCGCCATGATTGTTGCCTTCGTGCTGTTTGGTACCGCGCGTGGTCACGATATGCAATGGGTCATGAACGCCTTTGAAAACGCGGTGAAAAGTATCGCGATGGTGATCCTGATCATCGGCGCGGGCGGCGTACTGAAGCAGACCATCATCGACACCGGCATTGGCGATACCATCGGTATGTTGATGTCGCACGGCAATATTTCTCCGTACATCATGGCGTGGTTGATAACCGTATTAATTCGTCTGGCAACCGGTCAGGGCGTGGTCTCAGCCATGACGGCGGCGGGAATTATCAGCGCAGCCATCCTCGACCCGGCAACCGGTCAACTGGTGGGCGTCGATCCGGCGTTACTGGTGCTGGCGACGGCGGCAGGCTCCAACACCCTGACCCACATCAACGATGCCTCGTTCTGGCTGTTCAAAGGCTACTTTGACCTGTCGGTGAAGGATACGCTGAAAACCTGGGGTCTGCTGGAACTGGTAAACTCCGTGGTGGGTTTGATAATCGTGTTGATCATCAGCATGATTGCATAAAGTCTGTCCCGCTCTGGCCAGTAGCGCCAGAGCGGTTTTCCATCCTGTCTTAGCAATCCTCAATAATCAGATACACCGCCTTCACCGGGCCATGCACCCCAACCACCTTGATAAGCTCAATATCCGCCGTCGAACTGGGTCCACTGATAATGTTAATGCACGACGGTATCCGCTCACTGGCCTGCGCTTTCTGATGCAGTTTTTCCGCCAGCTGCGCTACGCGCGGCAGGATGGTGCTTTTACGCAGCACGAAAATCGACGACTCCGGCAACAGGCTCAGGGAACGCCCGCGCTCCGGCGCGGAAAACAGCACCACGCCGCCGGACTCGGTCAGGCCATACTCGGCATAGACCACGCCGACTTTCGCCTGCTCGGCCTGGGTAATATTTTCGCTACCGCGCGCCGGGTCCCAGACCACAGCGTTGCATGCCTGCTGTAAGCGTTCGGTAATGCCCAGTTCCACCAGCCGACTGTCGCCGCTCAGTACTACCGGTTGCGGCCCCAGCTCCTCACACAGGCGGAGCGCCGCGTCTGCGGCCTGATCCTCGCGGGTCAGTTCGCAGCGGGCCAGCATCACCTCGCTGGCAAACTGGATAAACGCCTCGCAGCGCTGCTCGGGGCTCAGTTCGGTCAGGCGCTCGTTGGCATAGTTGTTAACCGGCGCGGCATCCGCGTGCGGTTCGAAACGCAGCGGGCGACCCAACGCCTGGGCGACGGTGTTTAAAAATGCGGTACGGTTATCCATTTTTTTTCTCCTGCGCCTGATGTTTCTTAAACCAGCTGCGGAAACTCTCGCCGTCAGCATCAGGCAGATCGCGCGCCTCCATCCAGTCACCAATCGCGCCAACCTTAAGCGGCGTTTTACCGCCATTGATAAACCAGCTCGCCGCGTGGGCCCCGGCCATCATGCCTACCTTCCACAGCCCTGGATGGCTGTTGGCATAAGCGAACATTTTGATCGCCCGTCGCTCGGCTTTCGGGGTAATGCCCTCCTCGGCCATCACCCGGCGATGCCGCAGGATCAGTTTTGACAGCGGGATCCGCACCGGACAGACGCTGTCACAGGCCGTGCACAGTGAACAGGCATATGGCAGGTCTTTAAAATCTTTATAGCCGCCGAGCAGCGGAGAGATCACTGCGCCGATGGGACCTGGATAGATGGAGCCATAGCCATGCCCGCCGATATGACGATACGCCGGACAGGTGTTCATACAGGCTCCGCAGCGGATGCAGCGCAGCACATCACGAAACGCTGAGCCCAGCACCTGCGAGCGCCCGTTATCGACAATCACCAGATGAAATTCTTCCGGTCCGTCAACGTTATCCGCCTCACGCGGGCCGGTCAGCCAGGTGTTGTAGCCCGTCAGACGTGCGCCCACGGCGCTGCGCGCCAGCATAGTGATCAGTACATCCACATCGGCAAACGTCGGTGCGATACGCTCCATACCCATCACCGCAATGTGCGTTTTCGGCAGCGTGGTGCACATGCGCGCGTTGCCTTCGTTGGTCACCAGACACACCGAGCCAGTTTCCGCCACGGCAAAGTTGCAACCGGTAATACCGATTTCGGCACTCAGGAAATCCTCGCGGATCTTCTGGCGAATGAATAAGGTCATGGCTTCCGGCGTTTCCGGGCCGTCGTAGCCCAGACGTTCGTGCAGCACACGGCGGATCTGATAGCGATCTTTATGAATAGCTGGGACCACGACGTGCGAAGGCGGATCTTGATCCAATTGCAGGATGTATTCGCCGAGATCGGTTTCGATCACCTGAATTCCGGCATCCTGCAGCACATGATTGACGCCGATCTCTTCGGTCACCATCGACTTGGACTTCACCACCTTCTTCGCATTTTTATTCTGTGCGACCTGCAGAATGTAGCGGGTAGCCTCTTCTTTGGTTTTGGCGAAATAGACGTGCCCGCCGTTTTGCGTCACTTTCTCGGAGAGTTGATACAGGTAAGCGTCGAGATTGCTCAGAACGTGATCGCGGATCTGACTGGCACGATCGCGCCAGTCTTCCCAGTGGCCTAACTCATCGACCATTTTCTGTCGATTCGCGCCGATACGCTCCTGCGCATTGGCCACGGCTTTGCGCATGATCGGGTCTTCAATCTGCTGACGAATGCGCAGTTTAAATTCTACATCGCTGGTTTTTATCGACATTTCTTTCCCCTCAGCGGCTCATCAGCACTTCAGCAATATGCATCACTTTGACCGGCTGACCTTCCCGTTGCAGTCGACCGCCAATGTTCAGCAGGCAGCTGACATCTGCGCCAATCAAGTATTCCGGCTTCGCATCCATCAGATGAAAAACTTTCTCTTTCACCATCTCGCCGGATATTTCAGCCATTTTGACCGAGAATGTTCCGCCAAAGCCGCAGCAGGTGTCCTGATCGGCAAACGTCAGCAGCTCCAGCCCGCGCACGTTTTTCAGCAGTGTGAGCGGCTCTTCCTTCACACCCAGCTTGCGGGTCAGGCTACAGGAG
>NZ_JAHLQZ010000023.1:0-40370 GCF_018919505.1 Citrobacter sp. S55_ASV_140 | reverse complement strand
TACCTAACATCACACCGTTGATAGAAAACACACATGCTAATACAATGGTCACAAAAAACACCAGCACGGTGTTGATTACTGAATAATATAGATATTGACTATAATTCGCACGACCATTAAATAGTGACAATATTAGATTGGTAACAGAATAGAAAAAAGACGAAACAGGAATCATTAGAAATACATAAATCCACTTTCTGTCAATAAGTGAATCTACAAAAAAATGTGACACAATATAAAAAATAAAAAATAACAGCAAAGAATAAAACAGCGACATATAAAATGCAGTGGTTAATACTATTTTTTCATTATATTCTTTTGATGCGGTATATTTTACCACTCCTGCAGATGTTACTGAGGATACAATAGTACTTGATATCTGCATAAATGATTGTAATTGCCCATACATTAGCATTCCTGCAGGGCCTGCATAGAATGCAATAACTTTTAGAGAGATAATCGAACAAAACAGTCTTACTAAAGACTGAGATAGAATTTTTGCCGCAGACTTAATCATTAAGAACTCAATTTGATGTTTATACCAATCGAAAACGACATCACTAACTAATAATTTTAAATTTTAAACAGGCACGCTACCGCCCCTGGCTTTACAGCTACCAGTGCACTGCGTGCTCTCAAAATTTACTATGCTAAGGTTTGGCTTGCCACTATGGCTCGAAACTCAAACGCTAATTGTCTTACCAAATGCTTACAGAAACAAGAAAAAATCCAACAAAAAACAGATTAAACTTAGTAGGTTAACTCGTTGTAATTCTTTATTTTTAATATGAAAAACGACAGTAACACTCCGCTGCATAAATCATAGGCGTTGGGGTGTTAGCTGCCGCTATTTTTTCTGGCTGACCGTCACAAAGTCCTGTGAATCTCTACTCGTTAAGTAGCTTTTCGATGCTCTTGCGGAACTTAGCCCCTTCCTTCAGGTTACGCAAACCATACTTAACGAACGCCTGCATATAACCCATTTTTTTACCGCAGTCGTAACTGTCGCCCGTCATTAACATGGCATCGACAGACTGTTTTTTCGCCAGTTCTGCAATCGCATCTGTTAACTGAATACGTCCCCACGCGCCAGGTTGTGTATGCTCTAATTCAGCCCAAATATCAGCCGAAAGCACATAGCGCCCTACCGCCATCAGATCGGAATCCAGCGTTTGCGGCTGATCTGGTTTCTCAATGAATTCAATGATACGGCTGACTTTACCTTCGTTGTCCAAAGGCTCTTTGGTCTGAATAACGGAATACTCGGACAGATCGCCATCCATACGCTTAGCCAGCACCTGACTGCGCCCGGTTTCATTAAAACGAGCAACCATGGCAGCCAGATTGTAGCGCAGAGGGTCCGCACTTGCGGTATCCAGAACGACGTCCGGTAATACGACGACGAACGGGTTGTCCCCGATAATTGGGCGAGCACAAAGAATTGAATGACCAAGACCGAGTAATTGCGCCTGGCGAACGTTCATGATAGTCACGCCGGGAGGACAGATGGACTGCACTTCAGCCAGCAACTGGCGCTTGACGCGCTGCTCAAGCAACGATTCGAGTTCATAAGATGTATCGAAGTGGTTTTCTACTGCATTCTTTGACGCATGCGTTACCAGAACGATTTCTTTAATGCCAGCAGCTACAATCTCGTCGACAATGTATTGAATCATCGGCTTGTCTACGATCGGCAGCATCTCTTTAGGGATTGCCTTCGTGGCAGGCAACATGTGCATCCCGAGGCCCGCTACCGGAATAACTGCTTTCAAATTAGTCATTAAGTCATTCACCTATTCAATTGTTGCTGAATTATAGCTTTTTAGCTTGTTTTAGCCAGTATGAATTACATTTCACCGATACAGCGCATGTTACGCCGCTTATCTGCGGAATGCAGTAATCTTAAGCTCAAGTAGGTTCAATTCGAGCCAGGAATGGTCGCAAAGTTACCTCCCCTGTCCCGGTAGTCGGAAATTCACCGCTTCAACATTAACCACCTGATGGTTTATGCGGTCAATGTCAACTGAACTTTGCCCGGTTTCGTTTACCGCATGGATATTCGCCAGTGATAGCAAGGTATCCTGTTTAGCCATAAATTTTCCGCGTACATCCTGGCGAAGATCAAAATGCATCTTTAGCGCGGGTCCCGTTGTGGATTGCTGCATAACCTTGATGTTACGTAAGAAAAGGTGTTGCGGTTGGTTGTGCAACTCCAGCGCGGCGCGCTTCATCGCCACATTAGTGATGGCCACAAATGACGTGGCATTGCCCGAGGATATCTGAATGCCGCGTAATTTGTATTCCAGTTTTGAGTTATCCAGATGAATATTATTTAATTTAAAGTTTTGCGGAATGGATAAATATCGTCCTTTGATGACGCCATAGCCAATGAGCATACCGGCGCTATTCTCCATATTGATATTATCAATAACGAAATTATCACACCCATAAATCGCGACCGTTGCATTATCAATGCCCGCTTTCTTACTGAAATCCGGAGTGATATTTCGCGCGGTAATATTACGAATGACAAAATGTTTGCCGTTCTCCACATGGACTAACTGTCGGCAGTCGGAACCGGTGATGTTCGCCACCACAAAGTTTTTTACCGCCAGTTCCTCGGGATAGCTATTGTCATAAGTACTCCCCGCCAGCCCGATACCGATACCCCAGTTCACATTGCCGTTAGTACAGTTGATACGCTCGATAACATGATCAGAAATGAGGATATTGCTGTCATTTATCGCCACATTCCACTCGATAGCGTCACCCTGCAAATCGCTGAAACGGCTGTTCGTGATCTTTACGCCATCCATGCGGTTATGAAAGCCCTGACGCAGGATCCCATAGTTAGCGCGCGTAACGGTAATATCATCGATCGTCAGATTGCGCATCAGCCTTGAGGTTTTGCCGCCAATGTAGATTTGCGTCACCGGAGCAAAACCACTCATGGCAATCCCTTTTATCACGCAGTCCGAACCCCGCACATCGAGAGTAACGTTCCTCAGGCTACCGCCCTGCTCGCCCATGACCTTGCATCCATCCTGCAGAACAAAGCGCCCACGCCCATTGCCGCTTATACGGCCTTGCACCGATAGCGTTTTGCCTGGCGGAATAACAATCGCGGTATTGATATTCTTACATTCCAGCCCTTCGGGTACGACTACCGTTTGCCCTTCCGTGAATGCCTGCCTGAAAGATGCGACCCAATCCTTTGGGTTGTAATCCTGAATATTGACGCTGCCAGATGATTCAAGCGCCCGGCTAATGGGAGAGTGCAGCACGACAAGCGCAGAGCCTGCCGCCAGAAAACTACGACGTGAGAGTTTTTTCTCTGACATACAACCTCGATTTACATCGTTTGCAGCAGGCTGGCTAACTGTTTATTGATCGCTAACTGATTAAATTCAGCTTCAATTTTTTCTCGCGCGCATTGCACAATCGGCTGCACCTGTTCACTTTCGAGCAGGCTGAATGCCGCTAACCGTTCAGCCAACGCCTGGGCATCGTTTTCCGGTGCCAGCCAGCCAGATTTACCCGACTCCACCAGCTCAGGGATCCCGCTGTGAACCGTCGAAATGACCGGGATCCCCACCGCCATCGCCTCCATCAGCGCTACCGGGATCCCCTCCATATCGCCATCCCTGCCGGTAATCGAAGGCAGCAGAAATACATCTGCTTGCTCAAGCATCTCCTTCACCTGATGACTGGGTTTAAAGCCAGGCATCTCAATCACATCATCGAGTTGGTATTGTTCGATCAGCGTCCGCAGACGACGTTCCCAGGGACCAATGCCAAGAATGCGATAGCGAAATAAGACGCCCTGCTCTTTCAACTGCCGGCAGGCTTCGATAGCGACGTGCAGCCCTTTTTTCTCGGTTAAGCGCGCGACAGAAATAATCTCCAACGGCGCGGCTAGCGATTTCAGTTGGCGCGGGGTAAAGCGCGTCATATCGATTCCCATACGCGAGACGGCAATTTTCTGCGGCGGACATCCCATGTTTTTTAAACGTCCGGCCCAGAGATTGCTGATGGGCAGCATCAAGTCACCGCGCTGAAACAGCTGCTGATATTCGGGGGTATAGCGGGCCAATACATCCCGGTGCGAAACATCAACCCCATGAAATACCGTGGCTATTTTCCCGCGGATCATTCCAAGCTCACGCAGTTTGGCAGCCGTCACGCCTGCCGGGCCAAAGTGCGCAATAAAGACATCCGCCTGAAATGCCTGCGGATTCCCACCGCAAATAGCCGCCAAAATCAAATTGCGCGCCTCGTCGCCATAGCGAGAGATATTCAGCGCTTTCCAGGTGGCTGCGCGGGTGATGCCCTGCAATGCAGCCGCCGCCCTGAATTTCAGCTTTGCCAGTTTGCCGTCCGGTTCATTCAGCAACCAACGCGTTTTGTCGCCCAATTGGTAGGTATTAAATGAGGCATGCGTATTTTCAAGATCGCCCTTATGCATCGCGACAATCTCCACCTCATAGCCCATATCGATGAACGCAGTGATCTGATTTAATACGAAGGTCTCTGAGGAGAGTGGAAATTTAAGCAGGAAAAAACCAATCTTCATTTTTCCCCCTCAATGCGCGTTAATACCGACTGCACCATACGCACCCCACGTTCGCGTTCACGCATAACCGCGTCCCCTACCCGTATGTTCAGGTCAGGGAGCTGTCCGAGAATATCGGCGACTTTGCCCTCAAGGCTGCCATCCAGCAAATGGCGAATATCGACGGCCATCTCCGGTAGCCCCAGTTGCTGCATGATCCCTGCCGATTTATGCTCATAGTTAATGGCGATGGCGGGCGTCATAAAATTCATCGAGATGATGGCTGAGTGCAGGCGAGTGCCCACCGTCAGGTCGCATGCCCCGAGAATTTTTCCCATCTCAAGGTCGTTGAGTTCATCCATTACCACATGATAACGGGCCGGGTCGTTAATATGCTGACGCAGGTTCAACGCCACCATACGGTCATCTTTGTTGTAACTATCGATACCGGTACAGGTTGACAACGCTATCACCTGGTACCCTTCATCGAGAATGCGGTTCACTACCCCGGCAAAGGCTTGTTCATAAGCCTGTTGCGTCGTCCCCAGACGCTTATCAAAGGGCGCCAGCTCACGCAAAGTAATGGCCACAGTCTTCTGCTTTGCCACCATTTGCAACCAGTGCTGTACGGCATAGCCTGGCTCAAAATCCTCATGATGATTGTCGACCAGCCAGGCGGTATCCACGCCTGCCTCTACCTTTTCCGTGGTTATTGCGCTGCGTTTCATTAGTTCCAGACTGACGGATTCGCGCAAAATCAGCGCGTTACAGTGGCCAAAAACGTAGTTTGCCAGTTGATTAAACTGCTCATCCTGGAATGGCCCCACGCTGTGCCCAATCATGTACAGCGGTTTTTTCGCCATAAATGAACACAGGGCATGTTCGAACTGCGGCACGCCATACAAATCAACAAAAAACGATCCGCCAACCTGGATGATGGCGTCATAGCGCGACAACAGACGGACAAAATCGGTAAATCCCTGGGCGATAGCGATGTTGCGCAGATTACCGGTGTCGGTGACGCGCGAGAGCAGCACCTGGTGCTGATAGCGACGGCGCAAGACTTTCTTCACCCGACCCATCACGCCCGCGGCGTTGTTGTGTTGCTTCATCTGCGAATATAACGGATCGCCCATCACCGGACGATTGAGTAACCATGAGGAGCTTACCGGGTAGCGGCTCATAACATCGACTTCAGTCTCGGGACGCTGCGCGTTAATGGCATCCAGCAAACCGCGCAGAATAGCGCTATCCCCTCGGTTCCCGCAGGTATGGTTGCCCAAAATTAATAGTTTCATTATGACCTCTTAAAGCGTTGTTCTTATCCTGCACGGAGCAAGGTTTTCATTTTTTCACTGCGACAGAGCTGGCGTTTTATTTCCACCATCAGCGGGTGGCGCGACAGCACAATCATCACCGTAAACGCCAGCGTTCCCGCCGCGATTTGCAACCCCAGCACCGCGCTTAACGGCAGTTGGTTGCGCAGGGTAAAACCCAGCGCATAGCTCACAACAACGGTTGGCAAGGAGAGATACAACGGTAGCCACAGACTGAGCATATACTGACGGTAGCTGGAACCCAGAACAGGTTTGATCATCACGAAATAACTGAGGATGGTGTTAATCACCTGAACCAGCAAAAAGCCCAGCGTCACTCCTGTCGCCCCCGCCAGATGTCCACCGATGAAAATGGCCGGAATAAACAGAAAGGTTTTGAACACATTGAATTTGAAGCTGATATCAACCCGCGCCTTCGCCATCAGCAGTGAACCGATCGGATTCCCGACAGAGCGCAGTAGCCCGACAATGCACAACAATTGCAGGACGGGGACAATACCGTTCCACTTCTCGCCAAATACCAGCGGCACCAGATTGTTCGATACCACCATTAATCCCAGCAGCGCCGGAAAATTGATGATCCCGACCACCGACAGTAGTTTGTAAAAATTCACCCGCAATTTTTCGCTGTCGTCCTGAATTTTGGCAAACGCCGGAAACAGAACGCGGGTAATGATCGGGTTCAGTTTGATTGGCGGTACAACCGCCACGTTCCAGGCAAGATTGAATCCCCCCGCGACGCTTGCCCCCAACGTTCTGGCCAGCACCAGCGTAGAAAGATTGGTATTGATATAATTAATAATGCTATCCGCCGTCAGCCATGCGCCGAAACGTAGGTTTGACGAAACAGAAGCCAGCGAGAAATGCAGTCCCGGACGGTAAATCTGGCGACCAAAATAGCCGAACAGCAGCGTACGTAGTGTACTGTTCACCAGATACCCAAGAATAGCCGTCAGCGCGAGCGGCCAGAAATGGGCGCTCACCACGGTAAAGGTAAAGCCGGCCAGCACCGAACTGGTCTCAATCATGCCGATTTTGTTAAAGGCCAGTTCTTTTTGCATCAGCGCGCGAAACTGCTGGCCGTGCGGTATCACCACAAACGCCAGTGATAACGTTTTGATGAGCGGAGCCAGTTCGGGGTTATTGAGTACGCTGGCAATTGTCTCGCTAAGCAGAAACATCGTCACGCATACCACAATACCGAGTCCGACATTGAGCCAGTACAAGGTGGTCAGTTCAAGGTAGCCAATCTCTTTGCGCTGAATAATGGAGTTGGCAATGCCAAAGTCAGACAACGTGTCGGCCAGGGCAATGATCACCAGCGCCACGGTTAACAACCCGAACTGGTGATTATCAATAATCCGCGCCAGGACGGTCATCTGGATAAGTCCGAGGCCAATAATGATCACCGTGGCAATTGCCGACCACTTCGCGCCATTCAGCGTTTTTTCTCGTAAACTCATGTTAATACGCCGCTTTGTTCACAAAGCCTTTAAATATCGTCAGAAAAACAATTTTGATATCGAACCATAAGCTCCACTCACGAATATATTCGAGGTCAAATTCCACACGTTTTTCCATTTTTTCCAGCGTATCGGTTTCCCCCCGCCAGCCGTTGATTTGCGCCCAACCGGTAATGCCCGGCTTCACCTTATGACGTAACATGTAACCCTCAATCAGTTGGCGGTACTGTTCGTTATGCGCCACCGCGTGCGGACGTGGCCCGACGATAGACATCCCTCCCGTCAGCACGTTAATAAACTGCGGTAACTCATCCAGCGACGTCCGGCGCAGAAAATTCCCCACCGGCGTCACGCGTGGGTCGTTTTGCGTCGCCTGCGTCACCACCGCGTCGTTTTCCATCACTTTCATTGAACGAAACTTCCAGACTTTGATCGGCTTCCCATCCATGCCGTAACGGGTCTGGCGGAAAATTACCGGTCCTTTTGAGGTCAGTTTCACCAGTAACGCAATGCCACACAGCACCGGGGAAATCAGCAGCAGGATCAGCGAGGCCAGCACGATATCTTCCACACGCTTCAACAGACGGTTAATGCCCGAGAGCGGCGTGTCATACAGCGGCACCACCGGAACACCGTTCATCTCTTCAATCCGTGAATGCAGGATGTTGAAGGTAAAGACATCGGGGATGAGGATCACTGAGCAGGTCGTGTCGGCCAGATCGCGCACCAGTTTTTTCACACTGGCACCATCGTTCATCGACATGGCGATATAGACGTTATGAATGCGTGAAGCTTTAGCGTCATCCACCAGTTGTTGCAAATTCCCGGCCCAGTCGCGGGAGTTTTTCCCTGGAACAGGATCGTGATAGACACCGGCTACTTCAAACCCCAGCCACGGTTCATGGCGAAAGCTGTCCAGTAGCATTTGCCCGGCGGGCAGGTTACCTGCCACCGCTACCCGGCGGGTGTTGTAACCGCGATTACGCAGCCATCCCGCACCGTAGCGAATAAACGAACGGCTCAACACCAGACCCACGCTTGACAGCAGATACCACGCCAGCCAGACCGCAAGACGGTTATCGAAATCGTTATTAAAGGCAATTAAACCTGCGCTAAAAATCAGGCTCAACGTCCAGTTTTGCAGCAACAGCACCAGCTCAGTGGATATTTTGACGCCGCGCCATGAGCGATAAAAATCCGTTATCCCGCCGAGCATCTGAAAAACCACCAGCGTGATCAACGCCACCAGCAGGTGCATGTACAGGAAAGGCAAACCGCTTAATTCGCAGATTACCCATAGCCCGCCAAACATGATGGTGATATCCGAAAAACGTTGCACCATCGAAATTAACGACGCATTGGTTTTGGCGCGTTCGCGCTTCTTTAGATGTGTCATCGTGGTTCCTGTTAGTCGCCTTTGGCCCATAACCGGGCAAAGGAAGCACCGGCATTACTGATTCAGCAACGCCAGAAGAGTGCGCGTTCGCGCTTCCATCAACGGGATATCTCCGCGCGATTCCACGTTCAGGCGCACCACCGGTTCGGTATTGGAAGAGCGTAAATTGAAGCGCCAGTCGACAAACGACATGCTGATGCCATCCGTTCTGTCCACCGTCAGCGCTTCCCGGGAAAAGTGCTGCTCCACCCGCGCTATCGCTGCCGTCGGCTCCGCCAGCGTGCTGTTTATTTCTCCACTCGCCGGGTATGCCGCCATCCGGTCACGGACCAGTTCGCCCAGCGACTGTCCTTTCAGACACAGCAGCTCCGCCACCAGCAGCCACGGGATCATCCCGCTGTCGCAGTACGCAAAATCGCGGAAATAGTGATGCGCGCTCATCTCGCCGCCGTAAATGGCATCTTCATGGCGCATCCGCTCTTTGATAAACGCGTGTCCGGTTTTTGACATCACCGGTTTACCGCCTGCCGCCGTCACCACATCCACGGTGTTCCAGGACAGGCGCGGGTCGTGGATAATTTTCGCCCCCGGATTCTTCTCCAGAAACGCTTCCGCCAGCAGACCGACAATGTAGTACCCTTCTATAAACTGGCCTTTTTCATCAAACAGGAAGCAGCGGTCAAAATCCCCGTCAAAGGCAATCCCCATATCCGCACCGTGTGCAATCACCGCGTTACGCGTGTCTGCCCTACACTCCGGCAGCAGAGGATTGGGAATACCGTTGGGGAAATTGCCATCCGGCGTGTTGTGAATTTTGATGAACTCGACCGGCACGCCCAGCGCCTTAAAACGGGCTTCAATGGCATCCACCACCGGGCCTGCCGCGCCGTTACCGGAATTGAGCACCAGCTTCATCGGTTTCAGGTTGCCGGGATTGATATAACCCAGCAGGTGGTCAATGTAGGCATCGCGAGGATTAATCCGCTGGTAGCGGCCACGTCTGCTCTCATCAACCGCCGGGAAGTCATTCGCTTCCGCCAGCCGCTGCACGTCGCGCAGACCGGTATCGCCGCTGATGGGCCGTGCCCCTTCGCGCACCAGCTTCATGCCGTTGTAATCCAGCGGATTATGGCTGGCGGTCACTTCAATGCCGCCATCAATGCCAAGATGGAAAGTGGCGAAATAAATCTCTTCGGTGCCCGACATGCCAATATCCAGCACATCCACCCCTGCATCCTGCAGGCCTTTCGCCAGTGCCAGCTTCAGCGCCTCGCTGGTCAGGCGAACATCGCCGCCGAGGACGATGGTTTTCGGCTGCAGAAACTCGCCGTAAGCGCGGCCAATACGCCACGCAATCTGTTCATTTAACTCTTCGCCCAGTCGGCCGCGGATGTCATACGCTTTAAAACAGGTCAGTTTTGTCATGATTTACCCTTTTTCAGGCAACAGGAGGCCCTGACTCTTAATGAGCCTTTTTAATAAGTGTTAATGCATTGCCCGGTGCGCTTCCCTTACCGAGCCTACGCTGTTGCAGGCCGGATAAGCGCATCCGGCATCAGGCGCGCCCGTATCTGTCCGCAAACCGCACCACATCATCCTCATCGAGGTAAGATCCGGAGCGTACTTCAATCAGATCGAGCGGGATTTTTCCGGGGTTTTCCAGACAGTGGGTCGCTCCCAGCGGAATATAGACAGACTCGTTTTCAGCGAGCAGTTTGATATCATCATTAATTGTCACTTTCGCGGTACCTGCAACCACAACCCAGTGCTCAGCCCGATGATGATGCATCTGCACGGACAATCCCTCGCCAGGCTTGACGGTAATTCGCTTGACCTGGTAACGGTCTCCGGCATCAATGGAGTCATATTTGCCCCACGGACGATAAACTTCGCGGTGAATGTGGTGCTCATGGCGCCCGTCAGCTTTAATTTTCTCCACCACTTTTTTGACATCCTGTACCGCGTTGCGATCGGCAATCAGTACCGCGTCTTTGGTCTGCACCACCACCAGATCTTTCACCCCGACGGTCGTCACCAACCCGGATTCGGCATAGACGTAGCTGTTTTCCGTTTTGTGGCTAATGACATCGCCGTGATGCACATTACCTTCAGCAGTATGGGCGCTGATTTCCCACAATGATGACCAGGAGCCGACATCGCTCCAGCCTGCATTCATAGGCATCACCACCGCATCGGCCGTACGTTCCATTACCGCATAGTCCACAGACTCTTCCGGGCAGGCGAGAAACGCCTGTTCATCAACGCGAATAAAATCGAGATCGGGGTCGACGGTGCTCATGGCGTTTTCGCAGGCCTCAAGAATATCGGGACGATACTTTTTCAATTCTTCCAGGTAACGGCCTGCCCGGAACAGGAACATCCCGCTGTTCCAGTAGTAGTCGCCGCTTGCCACATACGCCTGTGCGGTTTCCAGATTGGGTTTTTCAACAAACTGCGCCACCTCAAAAGCCACCGCGTCAGTATTCGACGGTGAAACCTCGCCTCGACGGATATAGCCGTAGCCAGTCTCCGGTTGGTCCGGGACGATACCAAACGTCACCAGCTTACCCGCACTGGCATACGGCATCGCATTGCGAACCGCTTCGCGAAATGCCTCTTCGTCGGCAATCATATGATCGGCCGCCAGCACCAGTAGCAGCGGATCGCCACCCGGACACTGACGTTTTGCCGCCAGCGCAGCCAGCGCTATGGCTGGCGCAGTGTTGCGTCCGGCTGGTTCGAGAATAATGTTCTCGGTCAGTTTGTGCAGTTGCCGTAACTGTTCCGCAACGATAAAACGGTGTTGTTCATTACAGATAACAACCGGGCTTTCGCACTCCACACCGTTCAGACGGCAAATCGTCGTCTGCAACATGGTGAGATCGCCTTTCAGACACAGGAACTGCTTTGGATACAGTACGCGGGACAGCGGCCATAAACGACTACCCGAGCCACCGGCCATGACTACCGGAAAGAGTTTGTTTTGACTCATCATGTACCCCGAATATCAGCAATAAATTGATTCAGCACGTTTTCTTTATCCAACGTGCGTTCGGCATACTCACGTGCCACCGTGTTAACTTTTGGCATGGTTAGCGCCTGTTGAATCCCGCCAACCAGCGCATTGACTGATTCCGGCTCGACACACACCGCGATGCCAGGATGAGCGTCACACAACTGACCCAATTCGGTCTCAGGCTCAGCGGTAATCACCGCGTTACCGCCAACGGCGAGGATATTAGTCAGTTTGGACGGCAGTACTGCATCCGCCGCACCACGCTTTTGTACGACCAGATGACAGTCCGCGAGCTTGAGCAGCGCAGGCAGCGCTTCATAAGATTGCAGCGGAAAGAACATTACGTTGCGCAGGTCGCGTTCGCTGACCATGGTCTCCAGTCGCGCTTTGCCCCCGCCCTGCCCGACGATCGCAAACAGCCAGGGTTGCTCACTCAATTGGGCCGCCGCGTCGATGACGCACTCAAGCCCCTGCTTTTCACCGATATTGCCCGAGTAGAGAATGATTTTTTGATCCGCGGGCAATCCCAGTTTCTGGCGCAACGCCAAAGCATCGGCTTCGGTCACGTCACGAAAGCGCGCCACTTCCGACCAGTTAGGAAAGAAAATAACCTTGCGTGGCGCAACGCCTTTTTCCATGGCTTTGCGCATCATGGAACGGGAAATCGTCGAAATATTGTCCACGTTGTGCAAACCACTGCGTTCAAACACGCTGGCCAATTTCGCCACCATACCGCGCTTGCCTTTGCCTGCCATGCCAAGTCCCAACATGGCATCGACTTCATAATCCTGAATGTGCAGCAGCGTGCGCGCGCCGCTGAGTTTTGCCAGCAAGCGCATCCCCGGCGTACAAAACAGCGTCGGCACCACGCCGATGATGCGATCCGGCTTCCAGCGACGTTGCGCCAGCAGCGGGAAGAAACTGCTCAGGGCGAAACTGCCCAAATGCAGCAGACGCTTGAGCGTTGAGGGTTGCTCAGGCACATACAGCGGACAACGCCAGACGGTGGCATCCCCCTCCTCGCGACGATAGCGCCAGGATGAATAGCGACCATTAACTTTCCATTGCGGATAATAAGGTGGTGCGGTGATCACCCGCACGTCATGACCTTGTTGCGCCATCCACTCCACCATTTCACCGGTGTACTTGCCGATACCGGTCAGCTCCGGCGAGTAGTTAATGCCATACACCAGGATCCTCATAGCCCAGGTACTCCGCTCTGGCTTGCCTGGCAGAAGTAAGCCCGGCTGTTGGCGTGTACGCTGTCACTGGCCTGAATATCTGTCGCCGCCAGCCAGCGGTAGGCATCATGTTGTGCATCAGGCAGTTGCAGGTCGTTTTCTGATACGCGCAGACGAAATCCCAGCACGATGTAATGCGTTGAGAAATCATCCCCGGAAAAATTGTCGTCATAGAAGTGCTGCCAGACACCATAAAACTCAGCGGCGGACAGCGGTAGACGCAACCCCAACTCAGCTTCAGTCAGCCGTTCAAAAGCCGCATGTAGCGATTCATCTTTTTGCACACGACCGCCGGGAACGAACCAGTAGCCCTGCGCCGGACGATTGAGACGCTTACCGAGCAGAAACTCTCCCTCGGCGTTTTCCACGATCAAGTCGATAGAAATCAGCGGGGTTGAACGTACGACGGTGGCAAAATCCTCATGACGTAAAAACATGCTTACCCCCGATAACGCTGCTGGTTTTCAAGGAACCACTGCCAGGTGCTGGCAAGCCCTGCCTCAAGTGATATCTCGTGATACCAGCCCAACTGATGCAAACGCGTAACGTCGAGTAATTTGCGCGGCGTCCCGTCCGGTTTGCTGGCGTCAAACACCACGCGCCCCTTGTAACCCACTACCTTGGCAATGGTCTGGGTCAGTTCACGGATGGTGCAGTCCACGCCGGTACCCACATTGATATGCGACAGCATCGGCTGGGTATATTCCTGCCAGACTTCATGAGCCAGCTCCATTACGTGGATGCTGGCCGCCGCCATATCATCCACATGCAGAAACTCGCGCATCGGCGTGCCGCTTCCCCACACCACCACATCCGGCGCATTTTGCTCGCAGGCTTCGTGAAAGCGGCGCAGCAGCGCCGGGATCACATGCGAATTGCTTGGATGAAAGTTGTCATGCGGCCCGTACAAATTCGTCGGCATCACCGAGCGATAATCACGGCCATACTGACGGTTATACGATTCACACAGCTTGATGCCGGCTATTTTGGCAATCGCATACGGCTCGTTGGTCGGCTCCAGTTGCCCCTGCAAGAGTTCGCTTTCTGCTATTGGCTGGCTAGCATGTTTGGGATAAATACAGGATGATCCGAGAAACAGCAGTTTATTCACGTTATGCAGATGCGCCGCATGAATAATGTTGCTCTCAATCATCATATTTTCGTAAATAAAATCAGCGGGATACGTGTTATTGGCCACGATCCCACCCACTTTTGCCGCCGCCAGGTACACCTGGTCAATACGTTCAGCGGCGAAGAAGTGACGCACCGCGTCTCCATCCAGCAGGTTAAGCTCATCTCGGGTACGCAGCACCAGTTCGACATTATCTCGTTGGGCCAGCTGTCTTACGATGGCGGCCCCCACCATCCCGCGATGGCCCGCCACAAAAATACGTTGTTTCTTCATCCTCAGTACTCCAGCGCGATGGCAACCTCGTAACCGTGCGACTTCAGCAGGGAATGTTTCTTCGCTGCTTCAAGATCGTTAGCAACCATTTCAGAGATCATCTGGCGCAGCGTAATTTCCGGTTTCCAGCCGAGTTTTTCATGTGCTCTGGCCGGGTCGCCCAATAGCGTTTCTACTTCTGCCGGACGGAAATAGCGCGGATCGACGGCGATTATCACGTCCCCAGGTTTCACGCCTGGCGCATCGTGTCCGGTCACGGAAACCACAATGCCTTTTTCATTCACGCCTTCACCTTCAAAACGCAGTTTGATACCCAGTTGCGCCGCCGCCATTTCTACAAACTGACGCACGGAATATTGCACGCCGGTGGCAATGACGAAATCTTCCGGCTGATCCTGCTGCAGCATCATCCACTGCATCCTGACGTAATCTTTGGCATGCCCCCAGTCACGCAGCGAATCCATGTTGCCCAGGTACAGGCATGACTCCAGGCCCTGAGCGATGTTGGCAATGGCGCGGGTGATTTTACGGGTGACGAAAGTTTCACCACGGCGTGGAGATTCGTGGTTAAACAGGATGCCGTTACAGGCATACATACCGTAGGATTCGCGGTAGTTAACGGTAATCCAGTAGGCGTAGAGCTTAGCCACCGCATAGGGCGAACGCGGGTAAAACGGCGTGGTCTCTTTCTGCGGAATTTCCTGTACCAGGCCGTAGAGTTCTGAGGTGGAGGCCTGATAGAAACGGGTCTTCTTTTCCAGACCAAGGAAGCGGATAGCCTCCAGCAAACGCAACGTACCTATTGCATCGACGTCCGCGGTGTATTCCGGTGAGTCAAACGACACCGCGACATGACTCATGGCGCCCAGGTTATAGACCTCATCCGGTTGGACCTCTTTTAAAATACGGGTCAGGTTGGATGAATCCGTCAAATCGCCATAGTGCAGATGGAATTTGGGGTTGCTTGAATGTGGATCCTGGTAGATATGGTCCACACGTTCGGTGTTGAATGATGAAGCGCGACGCTTAATGCCGTGCACTTCATACCCTTTTTCCAGCAGGAATTCTGCCAGGTAAGAACCATCCTGCCCGGTTACGCCAGTGATGAGAGCGACTTTTGACATGTTATTACCTCTTAAATGATCCCCTCAGGGAGTAACTTTCTCGACGCGTTCGCGCGTGACTACTGCGGGGTTTCCCCGACAAACGACATTTGCTGGCAGCGATTTAAATACGCTGCTGCGTGCTCCAACGACGGTGCCATCGCCAATCGTCACGCCAGGCGCGACAAAGACATCTGTCGCCAGCCAGCATTTATCGCCAACCACAATCGGTGTGGCGTTAATATCAAAATATTGGCTGGCGTAATCATGACTTCCGGTACATAAATAACTTTTTTGCGAAATAACCGCGTGTGCGCCAATCGTAATATTACCCAACGTATATAAAACCGCGTCATCACCCACCCAGGCATAATCTCCCAGGGTTAATTTCCACGGATAAGTAATTTTTACTGAAGGTCGAATAACTACGTTTTTTCCTATTTTCGCACCGAACATGCGTAATAAAAACGCACGCCAGCGATACATTACCTGGGGTGACCAGCGAAACAGTGTTGCCTGTACCGCCCACCATAATTGCACTTTAATGACACCGCTACCGCGAAAACCTTTCGGCACGTTGAAGCCGCTTAAATCCTGCATAATGTGCCCTTACGTTTTGCCATATAAGGTTTTTGTTTTACCGGTTGTACGCAGCCGTAAATATTCAGAAACCCCAGTCAAAAAACCTGGCATATGTAATATCTGCCGCTGAACTTTTTTTGCATCGCGGCATAATTCCAGATTATTCGTCGTTGACACTCCGCCCATCGAAAACTCCGACACCAGCCCGTCCAGTTTTTTGAAAGCGTAACCAGATTTATATAGTCTGGCAGCCAGCGCGTAATCGGACGATATTTTATATTGCAAATCATAACGCCAGACATTCAGTCCAGAGAGCGGAAAAAAGATGGCCTGATGGCTGGCAGGCAGGCTGTGATAAATATACCAACCCGGCTTTGCCCGGCGCTTAATTTTGTTGCCATTGCCAAAATCCAGCAACGCGTCGCCGATAACCATGGCTTTATCACTCTGCGTTTTTAACTGGCGGATAAACTGAGCCGCATCGGCATGCAGAATATCCCCGGAATTGAGGAACAGCGCAAAGCGCCCGCGCGCCATCGCAATACCTTTGTTCATCGCATCATAAATGCCGTTATCCGGTTCGCTGACAAACCGCAACCGGTGCTCTCCACCGAGACCTTCAAGAAACGCCGACGTACCGTCACAGGAGCCGCCATCAACAACAATCCACTCAAAACTGATATCGCCTGCCTGCGCCAGGTGTGCCAGCGAGGCGTGAGTTTTGACGATCCCTTCCAGATTGCGAAAGGCGACGGTAATAATACTAAGCAGCATGTGATTTACCTCGCGATATTCAGCGCCTTGCGCAAAATAAACGGACACACAATTAAAAAAGCGTATTCCGGACTAAATACTGACCCTGTAAAAAACAGCGACAGCGGCGTAAAAAGATATAGCTGCACCCGATAATTCTGATTATCACCAAAAGCAGTGATCATCATCTTCATAACTTTCCCCATGTACCACAGGGTTAATATCACGGCGAACCACGAAAAATAAATAATCAGCAGATACAAACCATTGTCTATCGTTTTACCCACATCCGCACCGTTAAAAATTCCGAATGACGCGACATATTCATAAAGCGAACCGAATCTTACGACGCCATCAACATGCATTAACGAATAACCGACCATCACTAGCGGCCCCACGATTCGATAATACGATGACGACCCCTCGGTGCCTAAATCCCCAAGGCGCGTTGCGATGTACGGAAACACAAATATCACACCGACTAAAAACACGCTTAATGAGATTATCGCCAGCGGCAACTTCTTTTTTATCGCATCCTTATTCAGGTACTGAAACGCCCACTCCAGGAGATAAAACAAAATAAACGTCATCACCCCGGAAAACGACCCTGATAATATTATCCCTGCCAGAATCATAGCATCGGACTTAGGCGTTTTGATACCAAACTGTTTGATACTGAGCCAAATTGAGATTAACGCCAGAGCGAAGAATGCCGGTTCGAAATAAAGCGCAGTGGTGCGTTTTCCGCCAAACTTAATAAAGTTCAGAACATAGCTGTTACTGTAAATAAGATATTTCGAAATAACTTCCATTAAACTGCTGCCGCCGCTGAGAATGATCTGCGCCATTTCAACTGCCGCTAACCCTACCACCAGCCCGACAACCAGCCAGAAAAAGCGCAGGATCTTAATATAGTTATGCGGCGAAATGGTTTTGAAGCGAATACTCCACACCATGCCAATAATCACCACGGTATAGACAAACAGCATCGCGGACGTGACGTACTTACTGGCATTCAGCGATTGACCGAACAGGTAGTTAAACGCCGTCAACCCTCCCCCCACGCCCAGCGCAATCATTAATTTTTTAATATTGATGCGCTCGACAAACAGCAACAGCAGAACGGGCAAGAATGTGACAATCGTTATCGGGAAGCTCTCGCCAAGCTGGGCAAGTTTGACGTTAACCAGCAGATAAAGCAGCGGTAGCAGCAGATAGCTACAGATTCTGATAGAACGAGACATATTCCTCCAGCATCTGTTGTCCACTGTATGCCACCCGGCTGCGCTGGCTGAACGCGGCAAGCGATGTGTCGAATACCGCCTGCGCAATGTCTGATTTTTTCAGTTGTACCAGCCGCAATACATCCGCTTCACTGAACGTTTTACCGCCCGCTTTCGCCAGTACCTCTTGTGCCGCCTCGCTGTGCGTAGCAATCACCGGTACCCCGATGGAAAGCGCTTCGCACAGAATCAGCGGGTAATTATCAACGCGGGAGCTGAACACCAGTCCATCCATCTCGTTAAGCGCACTCATCAACGTTCGCTTATCGCTTTCGAAGCCATGATTGATGACGTTATCGCCAGCAAAGGGAGAAAATTTGCCGAAGGTATGCAGCTCAATTTTTTCCCCGAGCGCCATCATCTCCTGCACCAGGCGCTGATTGGTTTTACCGTCATAGCGCAGGTCATGAGCCACCACCGCGATTTTCGGTCTGCCGTGTGGTTCATATCTGGCGGGCAGTTCGGCAAGAATGGCTTCGGTTGCCACATCAATACCGTTGTTAATAATGCGGCAGCGCCCCATGCCATACAGACTGTTGAACGCGTCGGCCACATGCTGGCTGGGAGAGATAAACTGGCAGCCAAGCGCTAACATGTCGCGAAACCTCTGCCGCTTAGCGGGCACCTGCTGATGGGCTTTGTCGATTTTTACCGGCGGATAGTTGCTTAACGTCGGGCATTTCTGGCAGCCGGTTTTCCAGCTTTCACACCCGTCAGTGAAAGCGCAACGCCCGGTCACGCTCCAGTGATCGTGCAGCGTCCAGACAAAGGTGATGTCCGGTTTATGCGCCTTCACCTTTTCGCAAAAGGTCACGACCTCTTCCAGGTTCAACCAGTAACTGTGCAGCACATGAAAATGCAGTACCAGCGGGCCGGATGTGCGGGTCACCGTACGATATAAACTGTTAAGATTGCCAAACAGGTCGCGGTTAGCGAAACGAAATAGTGCAATATTCGCCGCCGACGTCAGGCGCGGCGTATGTTTGATAACATGCGGATAATTACCGTGGCTGGCGCTTTTCTTGCCGCCTTTGCCATAGCCGTACACAAAGCGTGACGTCAACCCTTTCGCCAGCGCGCGAAGATGCAGATCTAACGCCACACCTGCCGCTCCACCTTCTGCGAGTCGCACATTAAATTGTAAGATATTCATTTTGTTACCTTCACTCGTGCTTTCTCGCCCACCACCAGCGTGTTGTCAGGGATGCTATCCACTACCACGCTCCCGGCGCCAATGGTCACGTTATCGCCAATAGCGACATCGCCGAGCACAGTGACGTTGGCCCCCAGTTCGACACCGTTACCGATGACCGGACAGGACAAATCTTTGCCGCCAGGATTGCCAATGGTGACACCGTGGCGCAGGGTTAAATCGTCCCCTGCCACCACGTGTTTATTGATCACTACGCCATAACCATGATGGATAGTGAAACGACGACCGATAGATGCAGCGGCCTGAATTTCATAACCAAACAGGCATTCAGTGATCAGGCGATACAACACCAACACTGGCGCAGCCCACAGGTTGTTCAAGATATTTTTTTTACGCCAGACGGAGCAAAAATGGGCAATCCGATAGGCCACTACCATGCAGCAGGGGCGCAGACTCCAGCCGTTCGCACGTAAATCTTCCAGCATACTTAGCGTCCTCGCAGTCCGTCGGCCAGACGCTTACTGTTGCGAATGGAAAGCAACGTCAGCAGCGTGCGCCAGTTCATTCGTTTATTGCGGATCTGATAGAGCGTAAACAGCTGATACTTCTTACTCGCCCGGTCAAATTTACCTTTGTGCTTACGATAGAACTGAAAGTAGCCGGAGAATTTATGCGGTGACGAGGTAATGCGCATCTCACCGTGGTTCACATGCAGGATCTGCGTCGCCTCTTTGACCTTCCACGGTTTGCCGTACGCCACCACCATCCTGAGAAAAATGTCGTAATCCTGCGCGGCTTTCAGTGTGGTATCGAACAGGCATGCTTTAAAACGCCATGCCCACGTAAACACCTGATTACCAATAATATTGCGCTTGTAAAACTTGCGTCGGGAGTAAACTGACTTCGGATAGAGCGGCAGACTGGCCGGTTGCGAATACACTTCGCCTTCACAAACATAATCATTGGCATACAGAAACGCGTGCGTAACCAGTTGATGACGATGCTGCAGAAACACGCTCAGGCGATTCGGCGTCCATTCATCATCATCATCAATACCCGTAATATATTGCCCATTAGCCTGCATGATGGCCTGATTGCGTACCGCGCAGGCCCCGGAGTTCGTCGCGTTATGCGTATAGCACACGCGTGGGTCGTTCAGTTCCTCAACGAACTGCTGTAGTTGCTCATACGAGGAAGAACAGTCATCCACGATGATCATCTCCCAGTGAGGATAATCCTGGCGCAACACCGATTTAATCGCCCGAATGGCCAGCTGTTGGCGATTCCAGGTTGGCATATAAATTGAAATGAGTGGGTTTTCTGTCGTCATTTTCGTTTCCCAAATAAAGTTGCCTGATGGCGCTACGCTTATCAGGCCTACATTCGATATGCGTTGCTGTTCGTTATCTATTTCGAATCCGACGTGTATTCGTATTCGTAGTAACCGTAATCCTGATAGCCACTGGCACGGCGGAAGATCGAGTTCAGGATCACCCCTTTAACCTGAATGCCGTTTTGCTCAAATCGACTCAGGCTGGTTTCCACCTCTTTCAGCGTATTGACCGCATAACGCGCCACCATCAGCGTGGTGCCGACATGGCGGCCAACAATTGCCGCATCGGTCACCGCCAGTATTGGCGGGGTATCTATCAGGACCAGGTCATAGTGCTCGCTGGCCCACGTAATCAGTTCGCCAAAGCGTTCACTCATCAGAAGCTCAGATGGATTAGGGGGGATTTGTCCGCGAGGGATCAGATCAAAATTCGCAATGGAGGTCGGTTTCGCGCTGGAGGAGATATCCCCCTTACCGACGAGGATCTCAGACAGACCGTTGACGTTACTGGTACCCAGCAGTTCGTGGGTATAGCCTTTGCGCATGTCACAGTCGATCAACAGCACGCGCTTGTGGGTCTGGCTAATGACCGCCGCCAGGTTAGCGCAGACAAATGTTTTACCTATCGACGGGCTGACGCCGGTCAGCATCAACACGTTGTTGCGCGCCTGCATCATGGCGAAGTGCAGACTGGTACGCAGGCTACGGACCGCTTCTATGGCAAGATCCGTTGGATTCCCCACCGCCAGTAACTGGGTTTGTTTGTAACGCTTCACACCTTTAATGGTCTGAACGTTATCGCGAGCTTTTTGCCATTCTGAAAGCGGGATGCTGGCATAAACGCTGATGCCATGCTCTTCCAGCACCTGCGGGCTTTCAATGCCGCGATTAAACAGGGAACGCAGCAATACGCCCACCACCGAAAGCATCAAACCAAGAATAATGCTACCGAGAATAATCAACGCCTTTTTCGGCTTCAGCACGCCTGGCTGGGCAATCGCGGGATCGACGATGCGTACATCTCCGACCGTACTCGCCTCGGTGATCTTCAGTTCCTGTTGCTTATTTAACAGCTGCATATAGACCTGCTGACCGGACTCAACATCGCGGGTCAGCCGGACAATTTCCTGCTGCGTTTTCGGCATTGCCGTAACGCGCCCGTTCAGCTTGCTTTTCTCATCTTCCAGCGCCTGGCGTTTTTCCAGCAATGTGCGATACGCCGGGTGCGCTTTGGTGAATAACTTGGAGATTTCCGCTTCTTTAAAGGTCAGTTCGTTGAGCTGCGCATCGATATTTACCATGGAATCGAGCACCGCTTTAGCTTCCAGCGGCAAATCCACGGAGTCTTTATCCTGACGGAAGGCATTCAGCTTATTTTCGGCAACGTCCAGCCGGTTACGCACCTCAGGCAACTGTTTTGCCAGAAACGCCAGACTTTTAGCGGCCTCTTCTGACTTACGTTCTACGTTTTGTTGCAGATAGTTGCGGGTAATACTGTCGAGGATCTGGCGGATTTGTTCGCGGTCTTCGCCGGTAAAAGTCAGGCTCAATACGCCAGTATCTTTGCCGGTTTCTGTCACCATCAGGTTATTTTGCAGGGTGTTAATCATGCCCAATGTGGAAAATTTGCTGACGGTAAATTGGCTCTCAGGGCTGGCATGAATCGCCTCAACCAGCATCGTCACGCCATCGTGATTCAACAATTGCCCAACCTGACCGCGGGCGCTAAATCCCCCATCACTGACTAATTGATAACTTTTATCGTTCAACACGCTTAGCGTAAAAGTCTGTTCCTTCATCGCCTTTGGCAGCGTAAAGGTGGTGACATTAACGGTTTCATTCTGGCGCCCCATCAACCGATCCCAGCCTGCGCCAAAAATCGGAAATGTATCTTTCGTCACCGCGATATCCAGATTGAGATCGTCTACCGTTTTTCCCAGTACCAGCCGTGACTGAATGAGCTGAATTTCCGCTTCCGAAGCCGGCGGTTTATTCGACAACGCCGAGCCAATATCCTGCACCAGGGAATTCCCGGTATTTTGCTCAATTTGCACCAGCGCATCCGCACTGTAGATCGGCGTGGCAAACAGCGTGTAGACCGCCGCACATAACGCAAACGTCGCCGTAATACCAAGCACCCACCAGCGAGCTTCAACCACCGTTCCTACCAGACGACCAATATCGATTTCATCATTGCCCGTAACCGGCGCGGCAGACTGTTTTACTTTTTCTGTCATTGTTTTCCCTGCTCCGCGTTCAATGCCTGAGCCCACTGGCGGGCAGACCGTTCAAGTAATGCGTACACCGCGTCAAACGCATCCCGACTTTTACGGTATGGGTCGGGAATTTCACGTTCGCTGTCCCAGTGACCAAAAAGCATCACTTTGCCGCGCATCTCCGGCACCATTTCGCACAGGGCTGAAATATGGCGTTTTTCCATGGTCAGGATCAGGTCATACTCCCGGCACATGCGTCCTGAGATCTGGCGGGCACAATGATTTTCCAGTGACAGGTTGTGCGCCTGCGCGACGCTAATAGCACAGGGATCCGCACCTTTACCCACCAGCGCCCCTAGACCTGCAGAAGAGACCGTCAACGCCGGATGAAACTTCCTTAACAAGCGTTCTGCCGTCGGGGAACGGCAAATGTTCCCCACACAGACAACCAATATTTTGTTAAACATGACGATTACCAGTTGTGAAGGTCGCTGGCCGTGTCCGTCATATAGCGAACACCGCTAATGGTCGGCAGCAACTGATTGATCAAACGGTTCCAGCGGGCAACCGGCGCGGTCGTGACATACACCACATCGTAAGGCTGGAGTCGGAATGACGTCGCCATCACCAGCGAAGTCGCATCGGACATATCAAGCTGATAGATATTGGCGATCTTGCCGTTGTGCCCGCTTTCGCCTTTCAACGGACGAATAACGAAAATGCCGCTGGCGTTGGAGGTGGTCAGATCGATACCTTCCGCATTGCCAAGCGCTTCGGTGAGCGTCATACCGCTGAAGTCCATTTTGAGGGTGCTCTGCTTCTTCACTTCCCCCATCACGAAGACTTTCAAATCGTCATTACGCGGAACAAACAGAATGTCGCCAGGATAGAGCAGACGGTTCTGGCTCAGGTCGCCATTTTGCATCAGCGCTTGCAGTGAAATTCGTTGCTCCTGCCCTTTGTGAGTCAGTACAACATTGCGCCAGTCAGCCGCCTCGGTGAGACCGCCTGCGGCGTTAATGGCATCAAGAATGGTAAGCGGTACGTTGGTGATGGCCTGCTGGCCAGATTTATTCACCTGCCCGGAGACATAAGCCTTCTGCGAGCGGAAAGCGGCGATATTAACGTCCACCTGCGGGTCAGCAATGTACTTCGCTAAGCGCCCGGTAATATCACTACGAATTTCTGCCAGCGTTTTTCCCACCACGCTGACTTTGCCAATGTAGGGGTAAAACATGGTGCCATCAGGCTGCACCCAGTTGCCGGTATCGCTTGAGCTACGATACTGCCCGGCCGGGGTTGTTAGTTCAGGATGATCCCAGACGGTCACATTCAGGACATCGCCTGGACCGACCCGATACTGATATCCTGCAATCTCCTGCTCCAGCGACATGTTAGGCTGTGCAACATTCGGACGAGGACGTAATTGCTCGACCAGTCGCGGGGTCAGTGGATAAACATTCACCATCCGATTGATATCAAAATCAGCGTCCTGCTGTTTAATCACATCTTTGCCCATCGTAGACATATTGCTGCCCGGAAGCACGGTACAACCGTTTATCAAGATTACCGATACCAGGACTGGTATCAATTTAAGTTTGGAGTTCATCATTGATTATTTATCACTTTGGCAGAGTAATTATCACGTGCGTTCTAAATAGTGGCTTCGCCTGTACACATTTACCTTGCCGTTAATTGAAAAGGAATTTAACTGGCATCAGTCCTAAAAATAATGGATTCATCTGCGGTCTCTTGACAGAATAATTTAGGCTTGTTTTCAGGTGACCAGACACGCTACCGCCCCTGGCTTCATTAGCTACCAATGCACTGATTAATTTAAATTTTTATCTTCTCCTTTATTTTCATCATATTCAGAACAGCAACGCATCGGGAATAACGTCACCGGTTAATGAGGAAATATTATCTTTTGATTATTACCGCAAGAATTGTTGCAGCTAAGTGAATAGCAGGCAAGATAACAAGCCTCCGTTCACTTGCTTTTAAGATTAATATTAAGCGTGGAATTTATATGTTTTTAGGATTTTATCGATATTGACAGCATGACTAAATAAATACGCCACCTGCGATATTTCCTAAATATAATTGGCTAAAGAAGTTTATTTCCTGTAGTTACATTACGGCTATTATCCCGCTGGCATCCTGATATAACCGCCAGAGAAATCCCTTTCCGGCATTGCATTTTCCGCCAGTTTTACCCATGATCGAATTGTGACAATTGTCATACAACTATGGGTATAGCATTTACTATGGAATGGATTGCCGATCCGTCAATCTGGGCCGGACTCGTCACGCTAATCGTGATCGAACTTGTTCTTGGCATTGATAATCTTGTTTTTATTGCCATCCTCGCGGAGAAACTCCCTCCTGCCCAGCGGGATAAGGCGCGTATTACCGGGCTCCTGCTGGCGATGGTCATGCGACTGCTGCTACTGGCATCAATATCCTGGCTGGTGACGCTGACTACGCCACTGTTCAGCATTCGCGGCCTCAGTTTCAGTGCGCGCGATCTGATTATGCTGTTTGGCGGTTTCTTCCTGTTGTTTAAAGCCACAATGGAGCTAAACGAACGGCTGGAAGGCAAAGACAGCGACAATCCCACCCAGCGTAAAGGCGCTAAGTTCTGGGGAGTGGTCGCGCAAATTGTGGTGCTTGACGCCATCTTCTCTCTGGATTCCGTCATTACCGCCGTCGGGATGGTCGATCACCTGGCGGTGATGATGGCGGCGGTGATTATCGCCATCAGCCTGATGATGCTCGCCAGTAAGTCGTTGACTCGCTTTGTCAACAGCCACCCAACCATCGTTATTCTGTGCCTGAGCTTCCTGCTGATGATTGGTTTCAGCCTGGTCGCCGAAGGGTTCGGTTTCCATATCCCGAAAGGTTACCTGTACGCCGCTATCGGCTTCTCAGTTATGATCGAAGCCTTGAACCAGCTGGCAATCTTTAACCGTCGTCGCTTCCTGTCAGCCAACCATACCTTGCGTCAGCGCACTGCGGAGGCGGTGATGAGGCTGCTGAGCGGTCAAAAAGAAGATGCCGAACTGGATGCCGAAACCGCTGCTATGCTGGCGGATCACCAGGAGGGTCAGATTTTTGCGCCTCAGGAACGGCGGATGATTGAGCGCGTACTGAATCTTAATCAGCGTACCGTCAGCAGCATCATGACCTCACGCCACGACATTGAACACGTCGATCTCAACGCACCCGAAGCAGAAATTCGCGCTTTACTGGAAAAAAATCAGCATACGCGCCTGGTTGTTACCGGGGAAGACGAGGAGGAAGAGCTGCTGGGCGTAGTGCATGTCATCGATCTGCTGCAGCAGTCTCTGCGTGGTGAGGCGCTCGACTTACGCGTCCTGATTCGTCAGCCGCTGGTGTTCCCGGAAACCCTGCCGCTGCTTCCGGCGCTGGAGCAGTTCCGTAATGCCCGCACGCACTTCGCTTTTATTGCAGATGAATTTGGTTCTGTCGAAGGGATCGTAACGCTCAGTGACGTAATGGAAACCATCGCCGGTAATCTGCCAAATGAGGTAGAGGAGATTGATGCCCGCCATGATATCCAGAAAAATGCCGATGGTTCGTGGACAGCTAACGGTCACATGCCGCTGGAAGATCTGGTGCAGTACGTCCCTATTCCGTTAGATGAAAAACGTGAATATCACACCATTGCCGGGCTTTTGATGGAATATTTACAGCGTATTCCAAAAACCGGAGAGGAAGTTCAGGTTGGCGACTACCGACTAAAAACTCTGCAGGTAGAAAACCATCGCGTGCAAAAAGTCCAGTTGATACCGCTACACGGTGAAGAAGAGATGGATTACGAGGTGTAAATCACCCGCCGGATGGCGCATTAGCTGCCATCCGGCAATGTGAATCAGAGTTTATCCAGCAACTTTTTAACATCTTTACCGTTGCGGGAGTCTTTATTGCGATCGGCCCAATCGTTCAGACGACGTTTCGCTTCATCCTGCAGATGCTTACGCAGCAACTGATCGACCTGCAAGTTATAGTTCAGCGCCTGCCACTGGCCATAAACCCTGAGAGGAACCGGCGTGGCTTTCAGGAACTTAATCAGCTTGCTTTCGCCATCCCAACCGCCCAGCACGCGAATGTTAAACAGCGTGTCGCAATTCTGCTTCACCAGGTCTAACGTCCCCTTGCCAGTCAGCGCAAGCATCGCCGACTCACCGGCCATGTTATCCAGCGTAACCTCGCCGTTATCCAGCGTCATATCGGTGACAAAGCGATCCAGACGGGTGACGTTATCCAGATTTTGCTGTGATTTCACATCACCGCCGCTGCGTTCTACGGCTTGTTGTATCATCTGCTGGAAGTTCATCCCTTCCATTCGCGTATCGCTCATTTCGACATGAGCCTGGCCTTGCCAACTATGGCGAAACGCCTGGGCGTCAATATCCGAGCCGGAAAAATCTCCCGCCAGTGACAGCTTGCCGGTCAGCGCGATGGGGTAATTGAAGGCTTTGAGGATAGCGCCAATTTCTACGCCTTCCAGCCGCGGATGAAAGACTGCGCGCGGCGCATCTTTTCTGGCGTCCAACGTACCGGGAAGCGAAACACGTCCACCGTTACTTTTGCCTTCCAGCTGTGCGATATTCATTAAGCCGAACTGGTTATTTATTTTTGCCGAGACATTCTCAAACGCCATTTTACGCCACAATACTTTGTCAGCCTGTAACGTGATGTCTGCCGAAAATCCCTTGAGTCCCTGGTAAGAGACGGCATCAACCTGCGAAGCAATGACGGGGCGCGCCAGCGTCGACTGATTCTGCCCTTGCTGAACCTCACCGTTTGTCGCCGCCACGGCATCGCGTTGCACAATCAGATTGTCCAGATTGAGCTGACCAAATTTCAGGTCGACGAGCCATTCGGGTTTATCTAACAGCGACACCTGGGCTTGCCCGGCGAGAGAGCTGTCGTTAGCGGTTAAATGAATCTGGTTAAACGCGAGCTGTTTTTTCTCTTCCAGCCACTGCGCCTGAAGCTGTCCCTCACCTTTAATGCCCTGCGACGGAAGATCGGCCCCCTGTAGCTGCCAGCTTAACTGCTCAATATTAGCGGACAAATTATGCGGGTAGTCGGAGGCATCGACGGTGCCGTTAAACGATAGCGCAAGGTCACGCTGATCGCGGTTCACACGCCCGGAAAAATCAAACGTACCGCGGTGCTGGCTATCCTGTTCCATCTCCAGACGAATATCGCGAACCGTTACCTGCTCGTCGTCTTCATGCTGGAATACCAGAACGCTGTCGGCGACGCGCAGACGGGCGATATCAAACGACCATCCTTTATCTTCCGCCAGATCGGGCAACGTATTGTCTTTGGGGGCAACGGGCGCATCTTGTCCACGCACCGCCTCAGTTTGCGGGGTCAGTTGAATCACAGCCCCCTTGAGCATCACCTGCTTCACACTGAGCTGATGACTCAACAACGGCCACAACGCGACGTCGAGGCGCATATTGTCGGCACGAATCAGGGGTTCGCTGGCACCTTCAGCCGTCAACGCCATGCGCCCCGAAAGGATGCTCAACTGAGGCCATACGTGCCAACGCAGAGGACCATCCAACTGCAGCTGATATCCGCTACGCACAGCAACCTGCTTGACCATATACGCGCGGAAATCATTCGGATTCACCAACAGTACTAACGCAGAAAAACCGGCCACCAGCACGACCAGAAGGATCATCAGCGTTGTCAGAAATCGTCTCATGCTATCCCCAATGGACTGAAAACATTCAGTCTTTATCGATCCGGCTGGCAACGGCGCCCTGCTGATCGCGATACTTTGCATCCTGACGACGATTGTAAGGTCGCGCAGCCGGACCGGAAAGCGGTTCGAAACTCAACGCGCCAATTGGCATGCCAGGGCGCAGGGCCAGCGGTAATTTTCCGGAGTTGTAAAATTCCAGTACGATGCACCCTGACCAGCCCGGATCGATACGGTGTGCGGTAACGTGTACCATCAGTCCCAGACGCGCTAATGAAGAACGTCCATCTAACCAACCGACGAGATCGGAAGGCAACGTCACGGATTCGAACGTCACCGCCAGCGCAAGCTCCCCCGGATGCAGGAAAAATGCCTCGCCGTCCTTAAGGACGATTTCATCGCTCATCACGCGATCCAGCGCAGCGCTGACTTCATCTTTCGGTCCACTCAAATCGATATACGCCGCCGTATGACCGCGGAACGTACGGAATTTGTTACCAAGACGCACATCTACCGTGGCGCCATTGATTCGCTCGACAGGAGGGCGTGGAGTGATCGACAGGCGACCTTCATCCAACCAGGCTTCAATATCTCGGTCACATAAACGCATGGCACTTTCTCCTTTCGTGCTTCAACCCCTTAATGCCAGGCGCGTTAAGGGTGAGCCAGGTTATCACTGAACGGTACACAATTCGCTGAACTTATTCAAAGAACTGACTGATTTTAGCCTTCAGAATATCGATGGCGATGCGGTTTTTACCCCCGCGCGGCACGATGATGTCGGCGTATTGTTTTGAAGGCTCAATAAATTGCAGGAACATTGGACGTACGGTTTTTTGGTATTGCGCCATCACCGAATCCATGGAACGGCCACGCTCGTTCACGTCCCGTTTAATACGGCGCATCAGGCATATATCCAGCGGCGTATCAACAAAAATAGAGAAGTTCATCTCGTCACGCAAACGCGCGTCTGTCAGCAGCAGAATGCCTTCCAGGATGATCACTTTCTTGGGTTCGATATGAATAGTGTCTTGCGTGCGTGTATGCTCAACATAACTGTAAACGGGTAGTTCAATGGCACTTCCGCGTTTAAGCGTCTGCAGATGTTGAAACAGCAGGCTGTGATCCATCGCGTTCGGATGGTCGTAGTTGGTTTTTACACGTTCTTCCATCGACAGATGGCTTTGATCTTTGTAATAGCTGTCTTCGGGAATAACGCCAATATGTTCGTCACCGACTTGTTCACGTAATTCGCGGTAAAGCGTGCTGGCAATAAGACTCTTGCCGGAAGCCGATGCGCCGGCGATGCCGATAATGACGCACTGATGGGACTGATCAGTCATAAATTTAGCGACCTGATTAACCTGGATGTTAAGGAAGGGCGGCGTCGAAACGCCAAACGCGGCAATTATAGGGATTTCAGCGGCGCGATGCCAGTCCAGCCTGCGCCAATGCTTTCCTTGTCGCAAATTAAAATGATCAGTTTTAAAGCAGGTGCTAAATTTATCTATCAGCCTTAGGAATTAATAGCTTGAGAGTGTTAATTTATGCGCAGCTGGCGTATAAATTGTAAATTATTTGTACTAGCATAATCGCAGATTAAACAAGATGTATTCGGCATATCTCCCGGACAACATCGGCTATTTGGGTAGAGTGGTAATGAGTAAACAATCCCAACATGTTTTAGTTACCTTACCTCATCCTCTACTGCGCATGGCCAGTTTAGGTCTGGTGGCTTTTATTTTTACGCTATTCTCGCTGGAACTGTCACGTTTCGGCGCGCAGCTGGCGCCGCTTTGGTTCCCAACGTCAATCATGATGGTGGCTTTTTACCGTCATGCGGGAAAGATGTGGCCGGGAATTGCGCTGGCTTGTTCATTTGGTAATATCGGCGCGTCCTTACTCTTCTTCCCCGGTGAATCGCTTAGCTTCACCTATACGGCTATCAACATTATTGAGGCTGTCGTTGGCGCAATGCTATTGCGTAAACTGCTGCCCTGGTACAACCCCTTACAAAATCTCAACGACTGGGCGCGCCTGGCTTTTGGCAGCGCCGTGGTTCCTCCCGTGTTGGGCGGCTTACTACTGTGGTTATTGCTGCCAAAGGAAACCTCGTTAAATACCTTTCTTATTTGGGTGCTGTCAGAATCCATCGGCGCGCTGGCGCTGGTGCCGTTAGGTTTGCTGTTTAAGCCCCATTATCTGCTCCGCCACCGCGACCCACGGTTACTGCTTGAAACCGTCATCACACTTCTGGTGACCTTGACGCTCAGTTGGCTGTCCATGATGTATCTTCCATGGCCTTTTACCTGCGTTATCGTCCTGTTGATGTGGAGCGCTGTTCGTCTGCCGCGAATGGAGGCATTTTTAATTTTCCTCAGCACCGTAATGATGGTCTCGATGATGTTGGCCGCAGACCCTTCGCTGCTCTACATCCCAAAACCCAACTTGACGACCAGCCTGCCTTGGCTGCCGTTTTTGATGATCCTGCTGCCGGCCAATATGATGACGATGGTGATGTACGCGTTTCGGGCCGAACGCAAACATATCTCTGAAAGCGAATCGCGCTTTCGCAATGCCATGGAATATTCCGCGATTGGTATGGCGCTGGTGGGGACCGAGGGGCAATGGCTCCAGGCGAATAAAGCGTTGTGCCAGTTTCTGGGCTACAGCCAGGATGAGCTACGTTCGCTAACCTTCCAGCAATTAACCTGGCCGGAAGATCTGAATAATGATCTCGAGCAGTTAGATATGCTGGCGCGCGGGGAAATCAACAGCTACTCCATGGAAAAACGCTATTACACGCGCTCCGGTGATGTCGTCTGGGCCTTGCTGGCCGTTTCATTGGTGCGTAATAGCGATAATACCCCACTCTACTTTATTGCGCAGGTTGAGGATATTAACGATCTGAAGCATACCGAGTGGATTAATAAACGGTTGATGGAGCGCATTACCCTCGCCAATGAAGCCGGGGGAATTGGCATCTGGGAATGGGAGCTGCAGCCTGACGTAATCAGTTGGGATAAGCGCATGTTTGATCTCTATGAAGTCCCTGCGCATATCAAACCCAGTTGGCAAGTCTGGTATGACTGCGTTGTGCCCGAAGATCGTGAACATGCTAAAAATGTCATTCGCGATTCGCTGGCCGCACGGGCCCCCTTTAAGCTCGAGTTTCGTATTGCGGTCAAAGATGGCGTGCGGCACATCCGCTCACTGGCAAACCGGGTACTGAATAAAGATGGTGAAGTTGAACGCTTCCTTGGCATCAATATGGATATGACCGAGGTGAAGCAGCTTAACGAAGCGTTGTATCAGGAAAAAGAACGTCTGCACATTACGCTGGATTCGATTGGCGAAGCAGTGATTTGTATTGATGTCGATATGAACGTGACCTTTATGAATCCGGTCGCAGAGAAGATGAGCGGCTGGCAGCAGGAAAGCGCCATCGGTATTCCGCTGCTGACGGTACTCCGTATTACTTTCGGCGACAACGGACCGCTGATGGAGAATATCTACAGCGCTGACATGTCGCGTACGGCCATCGAGCAGGAAGTCGTCCTGCATTGTCGCAACGGCAACAGTTATGACATTCAGTACAGCATCACCCCCCTCAGCACACTCGATGGCGGCAGCATTGGCTCGGTGCTGGTGATTCAGGATGTCACCGAGTCACGTAAAATGCTGCGCCAGCTTAGCTACAGCGCCTCGCATGACGATCTGACGCAGTTGGCAAACCGGGTCAGCTTCGAAAATCATCTAAAACAGTTACTGCATACGGTTCACGACACGCACCAACGTCATGCATTGGTTTTTATCGATCTCGATCGTTTTAAAGCCGTAAACGATAGTGCCGGTCACGCCGCAGGCGATGCCCTGCTACGCGAACTCTCTTCACTGATGCTCAGCATGCTGCGTTCCAGCGATATGCTGGCGCGCCTTGGCGGTGACGAGTTTGGTCTGTTGCTGCCAGATTGTAATATCGAAAGCGCCCGCTTTATCTCAGGTCGCATCATCAGCGCCATCAACGATTACCACTTTATGTGGGATGGACGCTTGCACCGTATTGGCGCCAGTGCGGGAATTACGCTAATTGATGAAAAAAACCATGTCGCGAGCGACGTCATGTCCCAGGCGGATATAGCCTGTTATGCGGCGAAGAACAGTGGACGTGGGCGAGTCTGCGTTTATGAACCCCAGCAAAGCGAGGCCCATGCGGCGCGAAGCCAACTGTCATTGGATGAACAAAGACACACCATTACGCACAATCCAATGTTAATCATCGCCAGGGGCGTGGCCTCCCCGCGTATACCAGAGACGTTTAGCTTCTGGCTGCTCTCGCTACGCTTAGGGACAGCTGAAGGGGAAATTATTGAAGAGCACGCTTTCCGTGCCGGGCTGGTCGATTCTACATTGAATCAGGCGCTTGACCGCCGGGTATTTACCGAGTTCTTCCAGAGCGCAGCCCCGGCCGTCGCCAGTAAGGGACTCAGCATTGCCCTGCCCCTTTCCGCCGCCGGATTGCTGAATACAGAACTTGTTGACGAACTGCTGGGGCAACTGCAAAGAAGTCCGTTACCACCACGACTGCTGCACCTGACCGTTCCGTCTAACGTGATAAAAACAAACCCAACGCAGGCTATATCCACACTACATCGACTGCGACAGTGCGGATGTCGAATTATTTTAAGTCATGTCGGTCGCGATTTAGATCTTTTTGACAACCTGAAGTATCACATGGTTGATTACCTTCTACTCGACAGCGAGCTAAGCGCCAGTGTCCACGGTAACTTGATTGACGAAATGTGGGTGTCCATTATCCAGGGCCATGCTCAGCGTCTGGACATTAAAACCATCGCTGGTCCGGTGCAGTTGCCGCTAATCATGGATGCGCTTTCTGGCATCGGGATTGATATGATTTATGGCGATATCATTGCCGACGCCCAACCGCTGGATCTGCTACTGAATACCAGTAATTTCGCCATCAACTGACGGCTGCCAGCCATCCGTATACCAGATATGTAATAACGCATAGGAGCGCCAGGGCTTCCAGCGCTCTGCATACCGCCGAATCTGGGCGGGCGTCATGCCGGCAAAACGTTGTTTAATCAGATAGTCATCCGGCAGAAAAACATCTTTCGCCTGCCAGCCGCGCAGCGCAAAGTAGTTGGCGGTCCAGCGCCCTATTCCGGGGAACGTTTGCAGATGTTTGACGCCTTGCTCGATATCGGCAGGCGCTTGTGTCGCAAGCGTTCCATCCAGCGTCGCGCGAGCCAGATGAATTAACGCTTCAGCGCGTTTGAGCGGCATCCCTAACGCTTTCAGGTGTAATGGATCGGCATCAGCGAGCGCTTCAGGGGTAGGAAAACACACATACTCTGGCGCATCCTCCAGCGTGTCCCCATAAGTATGCGCCACTTTCGCCGTCAGTTTCGCCGCCATAGCTACGCTGACTAACTGCCCTAAAATCGCCCGTACTCCTTGTTCAAACGCATCAACACTGCCCGGCAAACGCAGTCCCGGGCGCGCTGCCCCAAGGCTTCCCAGCGCGCTGACGATTTGCTGCGGGCAACAGGTAAGATCGAATAAGCGCGTCATTTTAGCCAGACACTCTGCGGCAACCGGCTGTAGCCCCGGACTCAACGTCACGTGTAGTTGATGGGTGTGTAGATCCGGTATCACGCGCACCAGACCACGATGATTCCCGACAGTCAGGCTTCTGGCATAACGCAGATCCCCCACGGTTTCTACCCCTTCCACCGCACGGGCGGCCAGGAACCCCAGCATCCAGGGCCAGTCATAAGGCGGTTGCCAACTCAGCGTGAACATTGCGTTTTCCTTTTCAAGCAAACCTACAGCATAAACGGTATTCAAACGATACGCCTTGCTTTCATATTCCAGTTGTCGGGACGTCGACATTTCGTTAAAGTCACGCCCCTTCTTCACTGGCATGGGGATTTTTACGGTGTTTATTGGTTTTGACTACGGTACGGCAAACTGTTCAGTGGCCGTTATGCAAGACGGGCAGCCACACTTGCTCAAAATGGAAAACAACAGCACGCTTCTGCCCTCAATGCTGTGTGCGCCAACGCGCGAAGCTGTCAGCGAATGGCTGTATCGCCATCACGATGTCCCAACCACGGATGACGAAACGCAGGCGCTGCTGCGTCGTGCGATGCGCTATAACCGCGAAGAAGATATTGAGGTGAATGCCAACAGCGTGCAGTTCGGTCTGGCTTCACTGGGTCACTATATTGACGATCCGGAAGAGGTGTACTTCGTTAAATCACCAAAATCCTTTCTCGGTGCCAGCGGTCTGAAACCGCAGCAGGTTGCGCTGTTTGAGGATCTGGTCTGCGCCATGATGCTGCATATTCGTAATCAGGCACAAAGCCAGTTGCCGGAAGCCATCACCCAGGCCGTTATTGGTCGCCCAATCAACTTCCAGGGTTTAGGTGGCGATGACGCCAATGCTCAAGCGCAGGGGATTCTTGAACGTGCGGCAAAACGCGCTGGTTTTCAGGATGTTGTTTTTCAATACGAACCGGTAGCGGCTGGCCTGGATTACGAAGCCACGCTGCAGGAAGAAAAACGCGTATTGGTCGTGGACATTGGCGGGGGTACGACCGACTGTTCATTGTTGCTGATGGGGCCGCAATGGCATCAACGCGCCGATCGCGAAAATAGCCTGCTGGGGCACAGCGGCTGCCGCGTAGGCGGTAACGATCTGGATATTGCGCTGGCATTTAAACACTTGATGCCGCTCCTCGGCATGGGTGGAGAAACGGAAAAAGGCATCGCCTTACCTATTCTGCCCTGGTGGAACGCGGTCGCGATTAACGATGTCCCCGCGCAAAGTGAGTTCTACAGTAGCGCCAACGGACGCTTACTGAACGATCTTGTGCGCGACGCCCGGGAAGCCGATAAAGTCGCCCTGTTGCTCAAAGTCTGGCGCGAGCGTCTGAGCTACCGCCTGGTACGCAGCGCAGAAGAGAGCAAAATCGCACTCTCCGACCAGAACATCGTTACGGCGGCGATACCGTTTATCAGTGAAACGCTGGCCACCGATATCAGCCAACACGGACTGGAAGCCGCGCTCAATCAGCCCCTGGTGCGCATTCTCGAGCAGGTTCAACTGGCGCTGGAAAACGCGCAGGAAAAACCGGACGTGATTTACCTGACCGGCGGCAGCGCGCGTTCGCCGTTGATCAAAAAAGCTCTCGCAGAGCAGCTTCCGGGGATCCCAATTGCCGGTGGCGATGATTTCGGTTCCGTCACCGCCGGACTGGCCCGCTGGGCTGAGGTTGTTTTCCGCTAAGCCGCTCGCATGCTGAAAAGGACGTGTATTGACATCACCTTAGCTGTAGCTTATTTTCAGGAGTGAGGGTTAGGGAAGGTTTCCCCTCCCCCTGGTGTCTTAGTAAGCCGGTAAGCTAATCACTAAGAGTATCACCAGTATGATGACGTACTTCATCATAACCCTTTCCTTATTTTGGCCCCTTCCTCAGGAGGGGCTTTCCCGTTCCAGCGTCCCGCTGAAATCTCTGGCTTACCTCCTTTTTGCCTTGAACGCACTCTAACGCACTATTTCTTGTTCGCCGTTTTCACCGCTTAATGTTGCGTAATACCTCGCAAAGCCGCGTCAGCATTCAGACGAATCCCGACAGTGTTTCATAATTCCTCCATTTTTCTCCCTTGTTCGCTGGCTAAACTAGTATCATTCCGCGAATCGTTTCAGGATGAGAAACTCATAACAATGAAAGGCAGTAACAAATCCCGCCGGGTGATAGCAATTGTGATCGTCGTGGCCGCCATCGCCGCATTCTGGTTCTGGCAAAGCCGCAGTGAACCCCAGGGAACCGCACCAGGCGCGACCAAACCAGCACAGCACTCGCCAGGGGCTGGGCGTCGTGGTATGCGTTCCGGGCCGTTGGCTCCCGTTCAGGCTGCCACCGCCACCGAGGAAGCCGTTCCACGTTATCTGACGGGGCTAGGCACCATTACTGCCGCCAATACCGCTACGGTGCGAAGCCGGGTAGATGGCCAGCTCATCGCGTTACACTTCGAGGAAGGGCAACAGGTAAAAGCTGGCGACCTGCTGGCAGAGATAGACCCCAGCCAGTTTAAAGTTGCTCTGGCTCAGGCGCAGGGGCAACTGGCAAAAGATAAAGCCACGCTGGCGAATGCCCGTCGCGACCTTGCGCGTTATCAGCAGTTGGTAAAAACCAATCTGGTCTCCCGCCAGGAGCTGGATGCCCAACAGGCGCTGGTAAATGAGACGTTAGGGACAATCAAAGCGGATGAAGCCAGCGTCGCCAGCGCCCAATTGCAGCTCGACTGGAGCCGTATAACTGCCCCTGTCGATGGTCGGGTCGGTTTGAAGCAGGTGGATGTTGGCAACCAGATTTCCAGCGGCGATACCACCGGTATCGTCGTCATTACACAAACCCACCCTATCGACCTGATATTTACCTTACCTGAAAACGACATCGCCACCGTGTTACGGGCGCAAAAATCGGGGAACCCGTTGAAGGTCGAAGCCTGGGACCGTACTAATTCGCAAAAACTGAGCGAAGGCGTCCTGCTGAGTCTCGACAATCAGATCGACACGAGCACCGGGACCATCAAAGTTAAGGCCCGGTTTAACAATCAGGATGATGCCTTATTCCCGAACCAGTTCGTTAACGCCCGCATGCTGGTCGACACGGAACAAAACGCCGTAGTCATCCCCACGGCCGCCCTGCAAATGGGTAATGAAGGTCACTTTGTCTGGGTGCTGAACAGCGACAATAAGGTGAGTAAACACCTGGTGAAACCGGGTATCCAGGATAGCCAGAAAGTGGTGATTACCGCCGGGCTGTCCGCAGGAGATCGCGTGGTGACCGACGGTATTGACCGCCTGACGGAAGGGGCAAAAGTTGAAGTCGTGGAGGGGCAAGACGCCTCAGTGACAGACGAGAAAACTGCGCCGCGCGGCTACGGCAAAAAAGGAGCTAACTCCTGATGCAGGTGTTACCACCCGGCAACTCAGGCGGCCCATCGCGCCTGTTTATTCTGCGCCCCGTCGCCACCACGCTGCTGATGGTCGCCATTTTGTTAGCCGGTATTATCGGTTATCGTTTCTTGCCGATCGCCGCCTTACCGGAAGTGGATTACCCCACGATTCAGGTCGTAACGCTCTACCCCGGCGCCAGCCCGGACGTCATGACCTCGGCAGTGACCGCGCCGCTTGAACGTCAGTTTGGACAGATGTCCGGCTTAAAACAGATGTCATCGCAAAGTTCCGGCGGCGCCTCGGTCGTGACATTGCAGTTTCAACTGACGCTCCCGCTGGATGTCGCCGAGCAGGAAGTACAGGCTGCAATTAACGCCGCGACCAATTTATTACCGGGCGATCTGCCCAACCCGCCGGTTTACAGCAAGGTAAACCCGGCGGATCCACCAATCATGACGCTGGCTGTCACCTCCAGCGCCATGCCGATGACGCAAGTTGAAGATATGGTCGAAACCCGCGTCGCACAGAAAATCTCTCAGGTTTCCGGCGTGGGTCTGGTAACGCTTTCCGGTGGGCAACGTCCGGCCGTCCGCGTCAAGCTTAATGCGCAGGCCATTGCCGCGCTCGGTCTGACCAGCGAAACCATCCGTACGGCAATTACCGGCGCTAACGTCAACTCGGCCAAAGGCAGTCTTGATGGCCCAACGCGCGCCGTCACCCTCTCAGCTAACGACCAGATGCAGTCTGCAGATGAATATCGTCAGTTGATTATTGCCTATAAAAACGGTGCGCCGGTACGTCTGGGCGATGTCGCGACCGTGGAGCAAGGGGCAGAAAATAGCTGGCTGGGCGCATGGGCCAATAAGCAACAAGCCATTGTGATGAATGTTCAGCGCCAGCCTGGGGCAAACATCATTTCCACTGCTGACAGCATCCGCCAAATGCTGCCGCAGCTCACTGAAAGCCTGCCTAAATCAGTAAAAGTCAGCGTGCTTTCGGATCGTACAACCAATATTCGTGCATCTGTAGCTGATACCCAGTTTGAACTGATGCTGGCGATTGCGCTGGTTGTTATGATTATCTACCTGTTTCTGCGCAATATCCCGGCGACGATTATACCCGCGGTCGCCGTTCCGCTGTCGCTAATCGGCACCTTTGCGGTCATGGTATTTCTTGATTTCTCTATCAATAACCTGACCTTAATGGCGTTAACCATCGCCACCGGTTTTGTGGTGGATGACGCCATCGTGGTGATTGAGAACATTTCACGTTATATCGAAAAAGGCGAAAAACCGCTGACCGCCGCCCTGAAAGGTGCGGGCGAGATTGGTTTTACCATCATCTCTCTGACATTTTCGCTGATCGCCGTGCTGATCCCACTGTTGTTTATGGGCGATATTGTCGGGCGATTGTTCCGCGAGTTTGCCGTAACGCTGGCCGTGGCGATCCTGATTTCTGCGGTGGTGTCGCTCACCCTTACGCCGATGATGTGCGCCCGCATGCTCAGCCAGGCATCGTTACGTAAACAGAACCGCTTCTCTCGCGCTTCGGAACGGATGTTTGATCGCGTCATCGCCGGGTACGGCCACTGGCTGGCAAAGGTGCTCAACCATCCGTGGCTGACGCTCAGCGTGGCGCTTGGCACGCTGGCGCTGAGCGTCATGCTGTGGATCTTTATTCCAAAAGGATTCTTCCCGATACAGGATAACGGCATCATTCAGGGCACGCTGCAGGCGCCGCAGTCCAGTTCGTTTGCCAGCATGGCCCAGCGTCAGCGTCAGGTTTCAGATGTCATCCTGCAAGATCCGGCGGTTGAGAGCCTGACCGCTTTTGTTGGCGTGGACGGCACCAATCCGGCATTAAACAGCGCACGTATGCAAATCAACCTTAAGCCACTGGATGAACGCGACGATCGCGTGCAGAAAGTGATCGCGCGGTTACAGGAGGCAGTAAACAACGTTCCTGGCGTCGACCTCTATCTTCAGCCTACGCAGGACCTGACGATTGATACTCAGGTCAGCCGGACGCAATATCAATTCACGCTGCAAGCAACCTCCCTGGATGCGCTCAGCACCTGGGTTCCCCAACTGTTGGAAAAGCTACAACAGCTTCCGCAGGTGTCTGATGTCAGCAGTGACTGGCAGGACAAAGGGCTGGTAGCCTATGTGAACGTCAATCGCGACAGCGCCAGCCGTTTAGGTATCAGCATGGCGGATGTCGATAACGCCCTGTACAACGCCTTCGGCCAGCGTCTGATTTCAACCATCTATACGCAGGCAAACCAGTATCGCGTCGTGTTAGAACATGACACCAACACGACGCCAGGGCTTGCGGCCATGGACACTGTTCGTCTGACCAGTAGCGACGGCGGCGTGGTGCCGCTCAGCGCTATCGCCAGCATTGAACAGCGTTTTGCCCCGCTGTCGATTAACCATCTCGATCAGTTCCCGGTGACAACCATCTCGTTCAATGTGCCAGACGACTATTCATTGGGCGATGCGGTACAGGCGATCCTCGATGCCGAAAAAACGCTTAACCTGCCAGCGAACATTACCACCCAGTTCCAGGGCAGTACGTTGGCCTTCCAGGCCGCGTTGGGCAACACTATCTGGCTAATTGTGGCAGCGGTTGTCGCGATGTATATCGTACTCGGCGTGCTGTATGAAAGCTTTATTCACCCGATTACCATTCTCTCCACGCTGCCCACGGCAGGCGTTGGCGCGCTCCTGGCGTTAATGATTGCCGGCAGCGAACTGGACGTCATTGCGATTATCGGCATTATTTTGCTCATCGGTATCG
>NZ_JAHLQZ010000239.1:0-5151 GCF_018919505.1 Citrobacter sp. S55_ASV_140 | reverse complement strand
CGCATACCCTGCGTTCCGTTTTTGATGTAAGAAATCTTAAAAAGCTGCCGCAGGTAGCGATTATTTATGGTTACCAGGACGATCCTGAATATATGTATGATGCTGCAATTGCGCATCATGTAGATGGGATTGTCTATGCCGGAACCGGTGCCGGGTCGGTTTCTGTCAGAAGTGAAGCTGGAATTAAAAAAGCAGAGAAAGCGGGAATCATTGTGGTGCGTGCATCCCGAACGGGTAACGGCATTGTTCCACAGGATAAAGGGCAGCCGGGATTGGTGTCTGATTCATTAAATCCTGCGAAAGCCCGGGTTTTGCTGATGACAGCCCTGACAAAAACGAAAAATCCTGAGCTCATTCAGCATTATTTTAATACCTACTAAGATCGGTTGTTTAACGCGCTCGTTTGTATGCAAAATGGGCGCGTTTCCTCCCATCCGGATATTTTGTTACCTCTGCTCGCCCACGAATATTTCCCACAATTCTTCTACCGCTCTGGACATTCTGCCCGCAGGCCGAAACAGTCGGATATCAATGGGTATCCATAATCCGCTCTTCTGTGGGGCCGCCGCGGCAATCGTCCCGGCCTGAACATCCGGAGCCGCCAGACTTTCCGGCAGCCAGGCAATGCCGTCCCCGGCTTTGACCATCGCCAGCAGCGTGGCGGCCAGATCGGCGGTGAAGGCGATGTCCATACCGCGTCGGGCATGATTCACCGGTGACGTGTTCGAGAGGATCCTCCCCAGACCGGATTCTGCAGAGAAGGAGAGGAACGGAAATTTTTTGCCCCCCGTAGCCTGCCAGAGCGGCTGATGAGAGCCGGGATCACATTTGGAGTAGGGTAATAACGTTTCTTGTCCAAGGCGAACGCTGAGATATTTCGTCTGATCAAGATTGATGTGCATGTGAGGGTGGTAATAACACAGCAGAAACTGCGCATCCCCATTTTCAATCATCCTTTCACAGGCGCTGAGCGTGTCTGACAGCAGGCGAAATGAGCCGAAACGGGCGATTTTTTCGTTATTACGCATCAGCGCCGGAAAAAATGAGAACGACAGGGAGTGCGTTGCGGAGAAAATAACATCCGGTCGTGTATTTCCCGCCGCTTCAATGGTTTCATTTCTCAGGGTATATAGCGCCCGGATCAGTTCGGGCACTTGAGCGACGAAAACTTCCCCCGCACGAGTCAGGCTAACGCCACGGCGGTTACGCTCAAAAATCGGCGTTCCCAGCCACTCTTCCAGCGAGACAATGCGCCGACTAAATGCGGGCTGCGTCACATATCGGGAAGCGGCTGCGCGAGAGAAATTGAGTGACTGCGCCAGCGCAACGCAGTCTTCAAGCCAGGTGAGTTCCAGGTGATGCCGATTTTGCATTACAGTCAGCCTCTTTGGCATTAGATCAGCAGATGAGCACTGCTTAAGATGGAGAAATAGAGGACGATGGCGTCCTTAAATGCTGCCTGGATGCATTATGCCAATAATAAACCGGCATGAGTTATCACTTTTTACAGGCGTGTAAGTGCGAGCATAACTGACTAAGAACCCGCCGGAGAAAACATGCGTATCCTCGATGTTGTAGAAATTACCAAACCCATCGCTTCCCCTATTCGTAACGCCTATATCGATTTCAGCAAGATGACGACCAGTCTGGTGGCCGTTGTGACTGACGTTGAGATAGAGGGTCGTCGCGTGGTGGGATACGGATTTAACTCTAATGGTCGTTACGGCCAGGGGGGGTTGATCCGCGAACGCTTCCGTAACCGCATTCTGGACGCTGACCCGGAAAGTCTGCTGAATGCCGAAGACGATAACCTGGATCCGCATAAAATCTGGGACGTCATGATGAGTAATGAAAAGCCGGGGGGCCATGGTGAGCGCTCGGTGGCTGTTGGTACGCTGGATATGGCTATCTGGGATGCGGTTGCCAAAATTGCCAACAAGCCGTTGTTCCGTCTGCTGGCTGAGATGAAGGGCGTTGAGGCGAATCCACGCGTCTTTGTCTACGCGGCGGGGGGTTACTATTATCCGGGTAAAGACCTGAGCGCGCTGCGTCAGGAAATGCGAGGCTACCTGAACCGCGGCTACAACGTAGTTAAAATGAAAATCGGCGGCGCATCGTTGGAAGAGGACCGTCGCCGTATCGAAGCGGTATTGACTGAAATTGGCGACGAAGCGCGTCTTGCCGTCGATGCCAATGGTCGCTTTGATCTGGAAACCAGTATTGCCTATGCCAAAATGCTACGGGATTATCCATTGTTTTGGTACGAAGAAGCCGGCGACCCGCTGGATTATTCTCTCCAGGCCGCGCTGTCAGAATTTTACCCAGGCGCGATGGCGACAGGTGAAAACCTCTTTTCTCATCAGGATGCGCGCAACCTGCTGCGCTACGGCGGCATGCGCCCGGATCGCGACTACCTGCAATTTGACTGTGCGCTTTCCTACGGTCTGGTCGAATATCTGCGTACCCTGGACGTACTGGCGCAGTTTGGCTGGTCTCCATCACGCTGCATACCGCATGGCGGTCACCAGATGTCGCTGAACATTGCGGCGGGTCTTGGCCTCGGTGGGAATGAAAGTTACCCGGATCTGTTTCAGCCGTACGGCGGTTTCCCGGATTCAGTGAAGGTGGAAGAGGGTCATATCGTCATGCCAGAACTGCCGGGCATCGGTTTTGAAGGGAAATCTGATCTGATTAAAGAGATGCGTGCGTTGGCCGAATAGCGCGGGCGGAGGTGACATAACACCCCTCCGGTTGCCGGAGGGGTGTGACTTGAGCGTGTAGTGAATAGCGTCTACACCTGTGCAATTAGCGCATAGTGACGAATTCTTCTGCCGCCGTTGGGTGAATCGCAACGGTGTTATCGAAGTCTTTCTTCGTCGCGCCCATTTTCAGCGCCACCGCGAAGCCTTGCAGCATTTCGTCCATGCCAAAACCGATGCCGTGAATACCAACAATCTTCTCTTCCGGACCCACGCAAACCAGTTTCATGCGGCACGGCTGGCGGTGTGAAGTCACGGCAGTGTACATCGCGGTAAACGAGGATTTATACACTTTCACCTGGTCATCGCCGTGCTGTTCGCGAGCCTGCTGCTCGGTTAAGCCCACGGTGCCAATTGGCGGGTGGCTGAAGACCACGGTCGGGATGTTGTTGTAGTCCAGATGCTCGTCCGGTTTGTTATTAAACAGACGCTCGGACAGGCGACGGCCCGCGGCAACGGCAACCGGCGTCAGCTCAACAGCACCGGTGTTATCGCCAACGGCATAAATCCCCGGCACGCTGGTGTTCTGGTATTTATCAACGACGATGTAGCCTTTTTCGTTGGTTTTCACGCCAGTAACGGCCAGGTTAAAGTTATCCGTGGCTGGTTCACGACCGATCGCCCAAATCAGGCAATCCACCGTTTCGCTACGGCCATCTTCCAGTTGCAGGGTCAGACTGCCGTCGGCGTTTTTAATGACCGCTTGCGGAATTGCGTGAGTATGCAGAGTCGGACCTTCGGTGTTCATCACCTCGACCAGCGTCTCGACGATCATCGGATCGAAGCTGCGCAGCGGCGCGTGTTTACGCACGAACAGGTGAGTTTCTGCGCCCAGGCCGTTAATCACGCCCGCCAGTTCAACGGCGATGTAGCCTGCGCCAACAACGGCTACACGTTTTGGCAGCGCTGGCAGCTCAAAGAAGCCATCGGAGTCGATACCGTATTCCACGCCTGGAATGTTCGGATGGCTCGGGCGCCCGCCGGTGGCGATCAAAATATGATCGGCAGTAATGGTTTCACCGTTCACTTCAATGGTTTTGGCATCAACGAAGCGGGCAAAGCCTCTAATCACATCAACGTTATTTTTACCCAGCACGTTGTCGTACGAGGTATGAATGCGATCGATATAGGCGGTACGGCTGGCGATCAGTTTATCCCAGTCGAACTTATTAATGGTGGTATCGAAACCGTAATCCGGGCCGTACATATGAATCGCTTCACGGATTTGTGCGGCATGCCACATCACTTTCTTCGGTACGCAGCCAACATTAACGCAGGTGCCGCCTAGCTCTTTGGCTTCAATCAGTGCGCATTTCTGGCCGTACATTGCCGCACGGTTAATGGAGGCAATACCGCCGCTGCCGCCGCCAATAGCGATGTAATCATAGTGCTTGGTCATGACCGCTCCTTCATGTTCATTGTAGGGCGGAGAAGCGTTACGCCATCCGCCAAAATATTCGCGATTGTATACCTGAAATTAAAAGGTTCCACCGATGGCTGCGATTACTCCGGCACGATCCAGCTTACGGAAGTGTGTCCGGTTCCTGCGGGAACCAGCTTGCTATGTAGCCACGGCAGGACATTGTTCATCTGCTGCTCAAGCTTCCACGGCGGGTTAATCACAATCATGCCGGACGCCGTCATGCCGCGCTGATCGCTGTCCGGGCGCACCGCCAGCTCAATTTGCAGAATTTTGCGGATACCGGTGTCTTCCAGATCGTGGATCATGCGCTTGATTTGCTGGCGCAGGACCACCGGATACCACAGCGCATAGGTGCCCGTTGCGAAGCGTTTGTAGCCTTCATTAATGCCGGTCACTACCGCCTGGTAGTCGGTTTTGATTTCGTATGGCGGATCGATAAGGATTAGCCCGCGGCGGGAAACCGGCGGTAATTTTGCTTTTAGCTGTTGATAACCGTCAGCCTTGGCCACACGTGCGCGTTCATCTTTCTGAAATTCGCCGCGCAGCAAAGGAAAGTCGCTCGGGTGCAGCTCGGTTAATTGCAGGCTGTCCTGTTCGCGCAGCAACTGACGAGCAATTAACGGAGAGCCCGGGTAGTAGCGCAACTGGCCGCTACGGTTGAAATGCTGCACCACGGAAATATAGGGTTCAAGTTCGGCAGGCAAATCGTCCTGCTGCCAGATACGGGCGATACCTTCCAGGTATTCACCGGTACGTTCGGCATGCTCACTGCTCAGCTGATAACGACCAGCGCCAGCGTGGGTGTCCAGATAGAGAAACGGTTTTTCTTTCTCTTTGAGTGATTCAATGATCAGGCTCTGAACGGTGTGTTTAAGGACGTCGGCGTGGTTGCCTGCGTGATAACTGTGGCGATAACTGAGCATGGGTAATGAAATTCCGCTGAAATGACGATTTGCCACAGTTTACAGC
>NZ_JAHLQZ010000238.1:0-5187 GCF_018919505.1 Citrobacter sp. S55_ASV_140 | reverse complement strand
GGTGTATGGCCTGGGCTTCCCTCCGTTCCACGGCGGTGCGTTCCGCTGGCTGGATACGCTCGGCAGCGCGAAGTATCTCGATATGGCCCAACAGTATCAGCACCTAGGCCCACTGTATGAAGTTCCGGCCGGTCTGCGTGATAAAGCGCGCCATAACGAACCGTATTATCCCCAGGTTGAGCCTGCCCGCCCGGTTGGCAGCCTGAAAACGGCTTAAGGAGTCACAATGGAACAGGTTGTAATTGTTGATGCGATCCGTACCCCGATGGGCCGTTCAAAAGGGGGAGCGTTTCGTAACGTGCGGGCAGAAGACCTCTCCGCACATTTAATGCGTAGCCTGCTGGCGCGTAATCCGGCGCTGGAGCCATCCGCGCTTGATGATATTTACTGGGGCTGCGTGCAGCAAACGCTGGAGCAGGGTTTCAATATCGCTCGTAACGCGTCACTACTGGCGGAAATCCCACATTCAGTACCGGCAGTGACCGTTAACCGTCTGTGTGGTTCATCCATGCAGGCGCTGCATGATGCAGCACGCATGATCATGACCGGCGATGCTCAGGCGTGCCTGATTGGCGGCGTGGAACATATGGGCCATGTGCCGATGAGTCACGGGGTTGATTTCCACCCGGGTATGAGCCGAAACGTGGCGAAAGCCGCGGGGATGATGGGCCTGACGGCGGAAATGCTCTCCCGCATGCACGGTATTAGCCGTGAAATGCAGGATGCCTTCGCTGCACGTTCACACGCTCGCGCCTGGGCTGCTACACAGTCTGGCGCATTTAAAAATGAAATCATCCCGACTGGCGGTCATGATGCAGACGGCGTGCTGAAGCAGTTTAACTACGATGAAGTTATCCGCCCGGAGACCACGGTTGAAGCGCTTTCTACCCTGCGCCCGGCATTCGATCCGGTTAGCGGCACGGTGACGGCCGGTACCTCTTCCGCGCTTTCCGATGGTGCTGCCGCGATGCTGGTCATGAGCGAAAGCCGTGCCCGTGAGCTGGGTCTGACGCCACGTGCCCGAATTCGTTCAATGGCCGTTGTCGGCTGCGACCCTTCCATCATGGGTTACGGTCCGGTTCCGGCTTCAAAGCTGGCGCTGAAAAAAGCGGGACTCTCCACCAGCGACATCGGCTTGTTTGAGATGAATGAAGCTTTTGCCGCCCAGATCCTGCCGTGTATTAAAGATCTGGGGCTGATGGAGCAGATCGACGAGAAGATCAACCTCAACGGCGGGGCGATCGCATTGGGTCACCCGCTGGGTTGTTCCGGTGCGCGTATCAGCACTACCCTGCTCAACCTGATGGAACGCAAAGACGTACAGTTTGGTCTGGCGACGATGTGTATCGGGTTAGGTCAGGGTATCGCGACGGTATTTGAGCGAGTTTAATCAAGGCACGCCGGGGGCGCTTCGCTTGCCCGGCCTACGAAATGTTATCTCAAAGCCATTGGTGCCAGAACAAGGCGGCAAGTGAATGAATCCCGATGAGCTTACGTGTAGTAAGTGATTCGGGTGAATGAGCGCAGCCAACACAGTTATGGTGCCAATGGCGAAGAGAGAAAATTTAGTTGCCGTTCTTCCCGCCTGTCAGGGGCGGGTTTTTTATTTCCCTGAACTACCACGTACCACTAACTGCACCGGCAGCAGCAGATTCTCTTCCTGCTTCTCTTCGAGTAGTAAACGCAGCGCTTCCCGACCCAGTTGTTGCTTATCAACCGCGATAGTACTCAGCGGCGGATGTGACCAGGCTGCGGCATCAATATCATCAAACCCTACCAGCGCAAGGTCTTCCGGGATACGTATGCCCTGCTGCGCGCACACTCTTTGAACAACCATCGCTGCCGCATCGTTATAGGCAAAAATGGCATCGGGTGGCTCCGGCAGCCTGAGCAGCTCATTAACCGCCTCTACCAAAGATTGCTCGGTATCGAGCAACGGCGGCGCGATGGCTTCGTACTCTGGCGGCATCAGCAACCGGGCTTCATACAATGCCTGACGATAGCCCTTCTCACGCTGACGAATACTGTAGTGAGAAAGTGTACTGGCAAGAAACGCGATGCGGTTGCGACCTTGTGCAATCAGGTGTTGCGTGGCCAGATAGCCGCCCTGGGTATTGTCCGGATTGACACAAGGCAGGCCAGGTGCCCAGAGATCCACCAGCACCAGCGGCAGTTTCATCTGTTGCAGCAGCCCAAGCAATTCAGGCTCAAAAAATCCGGCGCAGATCAGCGCATCCGGCTGGTGCAGCATCACCTGCTCACTCACCGTATCACCCGGACCGATAGACAGAAAGCTCAGCGCAATACCATTCTCGCGACAAAGATCTTCTATACCTAACAGCAGTTGGGAGTAAAACGGTAATGCGCGGCTGATATTGTGCTGACGATGCAGCAAAAACAGGACGCGTTTGATCTTGTCGCTGCGCAAGCGGGAAAAATCATAACCCTGCTGCTGCGCCACAGAAATAATGCGCAACCGGGTATCTTCACGCAGCCCCGGCTGCCCTTTTAGGGCGCGGGAAACAGCGCCAACTGAGACCCCACATGCTTCGGCAATGTCTCTGATACGTACAGGTTTCGTCATTTCACTCTCATTGATTCTACGCAGGCTCGTTGCGCCCCCAGCCAGGCGGCACCACGCACGCCGCTGCTGTCGCCGTGTCTGGCCGGAACGATCGGTGTACGGCACTGTTTACCAAATACGTACTGTGCTACTCGCGCCTGCAAGCCAGAATACAGTAAATCGATATTAGATACCCCGCCCCCCAACACAATCACATCGGGATCGAGCGTATTCACCACGCTTGCCAACGCCCGCGCCAGTTGATCGCAATAGCGTTCCCATAACAAACAGGCATCTGCATCACCCGATTCTACCTGTCGCATAATTTGTGGCACACCCGCATGTTGCGCGGTGTGGTTCAAATACTGGCGTTCCAGACCGCTGCCGGAAATAAAGCTTTCGATACAGTTCAACTGTCCGCAATAGCATGTCACTGCGGCCCCATCCCGGGATTCATGATAACGCGGCAAGGCATTATGCCCCCACTCGCCTGCGCAGGCGTTAGGGCCGGAAATCAGGCGGTTATCGATACACACACCGCCGCCGCAACCGGTACCGAGGATGACGCCAAAAACGACGCTGTGTCCATATCCGCTGCCGTCCATCGCCTCTGACAGCGTAAAGCAGTTAGCATCGTTGGTGACGGGCACAGCCATCCCTAACGCTTGCTCAAGATCTTGCGCAAAGCTCTGCTGATTCAGCACCAGAATGTTGGAGTTTTTGATTAACCCTTCGCTATCCACCGCACCGGGCACCCCAACGCCAACCGAGAAAGGCTGATTAACGGCCTGCCTGGCCTTAGCAATCATCTCCGTTACGGCGTGGAAAAAATCGCCATAGCTCTGCTTTGGGGTTGCGCATCGCTCGCGATAAACAATTTCCCCCGTATTATCAATCACTACCGCTTCGATTTTAGTCCCGCCAATATCCAGACCAAGCCTCATGATTTTCCCTCGTTTGCGCCTTGTAATGTGATGCTGCATAGCTTGCCAACCTTGTTTACTAAACAAAAAGAGCTCCGTCACAAAAGCTTATTTTTATGATTAATAGATAGAAAAAAATGTTTACTAAAAACTGGTGAGGAAAGAAAGGCAACGAGACCGGGCTTGCACCCTGTTAGTAGAAGTAAGGTGAGTAATGAATGCGCCGGAAGGGCTCCGGCGCACAGCGCTTAAATAAACGCGAACGCGTCGCCAAACAGGCGGTCTTCACGCGCACTGCGTTCATTGCAGAACAGATCACGCGCGATTTTAGCCATTTCAAAACGTCCGGCAATGTAGATATCGTGTTCCGCCAGGGTACCGTAATCCTGTAATACTGCCGTTAATACGGTGCCCGTACGGCCACGCCAGCCTTCTTCAGGCTGTTCTACCACTGGCTCAACGCGCAGATTCGGATGATTTACTGACAGCGCTTCCAGCTCAGAGAGATCGTAGAGATGCTTCTCTTCGCGCCCGCCCCAGTAAATAGTGATATCGCGATTTGGATTGCGCGCCAGCGCGGTAAGCAGAATGGAACGCGCGTAAGAGAATCCCGTCCCGCCGGCAATCAGGAGCAACGGTCGTTCGTCCTCATCACGTAGCCAGGCTTCGCCATGCGGAATGTCGACCTTAATTTCCCGGTCTTTCAGAATGCGGTCCATCACGGCCATGGCGTACAGATTTAGCTCAGAAGCGCCAACGTGCAGTTCAATGAACCCCTGCTCGTCCGGCGTAGATGCCATGGAGAACGGGCGCTTATCTCGTTCGTCCATCACGACCATTAAATACTGGCCGGCACGAAAGGAAAACGCCGCGTCTGGCACTAAACGAACGCGATATACGGTGTCAGTGATAGCTTCTACCGAGGTCACTTTACAGCTTAAGGTTGTCATGCGCTCTCTCTGTCGGATCAATAGGCAAAACGATCGCGCCTCAGGCGCTTTTGCCGTCATTAAATATGGCCAGTTCATCCCAAATTGCGTCAATACGTGCAGTGACTTCAGGATCTTTTTTTATCGGACGTCCCCATTCGCGTTGGGTTTCGCCCGGCCATTTATTGGTGGCATCCAGCCCCATTTTTGAACCAAGACCGGAAACCGGCGAGGCAAAATCCAGGTAATCAATGGGTGTATTCTCTACCAGTACAGTATCCCGGGCCGGGTCCATACGCGTCGTAATCGCCCAAATCACATCATTCCAGTCGCGTGCGTTGACGTCATCATCGCAGACAATAACAAATTTGGTGTACATAAACTGACGCAAAAACGACCAGACACCCATCATGACGCGTTTGGCATGACCAGCGTACTGTTTTTTCATCGTCACCACGGCCAGGCGATATGAGCAGCCTTCGGGAGGCAGGTAAAAGTCGACGATTTCCGGAAACTGCTTTTGCAGAATAGGCACGAAGACTTCATTCAGCGCCACGCCAAGCACTGCGGGCTCATCAGGCGGGCGTCCGGTGTAGGTAGAGTGATAAATTGCATCTTCACGCTGAGTAATGTGCGTGACGGTAAAGACCGGGAAGCTATCTACTTCATTGTAGTAACCAGTATGATCGCCATATGGTCCTTCCGGGGCCATTTCACCCGGTTCGATATAGCCTTCCAGCACAATTTCAGCGCTGGCAGGCACTTCCAGATC
>NZ_JAHLQZ010000237.1:0-5272 GCF_018919505.1 Citrobacter sp. S55_ASV_140 | reverse complement strand
TCGGTAAACTGTCTCTGGCCGCGAGCCGTTCTCAGGAAGCGGGTGGTTCATACGCGTTCAGCAGCCAGAATATCTATGATCGTACCAAAGACACCGCCAACGACGTATTTGACGTTCGTTTAGCGCAGTTGGCAACGAACACTGACGGTATGTTGGAACTGGGTGTTGACTACGGTCGTGCGAATACGACAGATGATTACAGCCTGGCAGACGGCGCATCAAAAGATGGCTGGATGTTCACCGCTGAACATACTCAGAGCATGCTGAAGGGCTACAACAAGTTTGTTGTTCAGTACGCGACAGACTCCATGACCACGCAGGGTAAAGGTTTGAACCAGGGTTCTTACGGTTCTTCTTCCTTCACCATTACTAATCCAGATGGTAGTAAAACCAATTACGCCAATAACGTGATTAATAACAACGGTAGCCTGGTGCGTATTCTCGACCACGGCGCTATCTCCCTGGGCGACAAATGGGATCTGATGTACGTCGGTATGTACCAGAACCTCGATATGGATAACGATCTGGGTACCGAATGGTACACCGTCGGTATCCGTCCGATGTACAAATGGACGCCAATCATGAGCACCCTGATGGAAGTCGGCTACGACAACGTCAAATCTCAGCAGACTGGCGATCGCAACAGCCAGTACAAAATCACCCTCGCGCAACAGTGGCAGGCTGGCGACAGCATCTGGTCTCGCCCGGCAATTCGTGTCTTCGCAACCTATGCCAAGTGGGATGAGGAGTGGGGCTACGTCAAAAATGGTAACGACGTAACCAAATATGCAGCTGCAACGAACTCTGGTATCAGCACCACCAGCCGTGGTGACAGCGATGAGTGGTCCTTCGGTGCTCAGATGGAAATCTGGTGGTAATTCAGCACTAACCTGACGTAAAGACCGAAAGAGGGGCGTAAGCCCCTCTTGATTACGGTTTAGCGCGCTATTGCCTGGCCACCGCTGAACCCATGCTATCTGAGGTGATAACAATGAAAATGAAGAAAAGTCTCGTTGCCCTTTGTTTATCTGCAGGGTTATTTGCCAGCGCGCCTGGCATCAGCCTGGCCGATGTGAATATTGTTCCGCAGAACACCACCGCGGCGCCTGCTATTCCCACTGCTGCGTTGCAACAGCTAACCTGGACGCCTGTTGATCAATCCAAAACTCAGTCCACGCAGCTTGCGAGCGCGGGCCAGCGTTTGGATGTTGCTGGTATTACCGGTCCGGTCGCGGCCTGGAGCGTACCGGCCAATATTGGTGAGTTAACTCTGACGCTAACCAGTGAAGTAAACAAACAAACCAGCGTATTTGCGCCAAACGTCTTAATTCTTGATCAGAACATGACGCCATCTGCGTTCTTCCCCAGCAGCTATTTCACCTACCAGGAGCCCGGCGTAATGAGTGCCGATCGCCTGGAAGGCGTAATGCGTCTGACGCCAGCGCTGGGCCAGCAAAAGCTTTATGTTCTGGTCTTTACGACGGATAAAGACCTCCAGCAGACCACGACCCTGCTTGATCCGGCAAAAGCCTATGCCAAGGGCGTCGGTAACGCCGTTCCCGATATTCCGGACCCGATCGCGCGTCATACCACCGATGGTCTGTTGAAATTGAAAGTCAAAACCAGCTCGTCCTCCAGTGTGTTGGTGGGGCCGCTGTTCGGTTCTTCCGGCCCAGGCCCTGTCACTGTCGGTAATACCGCAGCGCCTGCGGTGACTTATGCGGCTCCGGCAGCAGCGGTTGCCGCTCCTGCGCCGCAGCCGGTGAAGAAAAGTGAGCCGATGCTGAACGACACCGAAAGCTATTTTAATCAGGCGATTAAGGATGCCGTGGCGAAAGGCGATGTCGATAAAGCGCTGAAGCTGCTTGATGAAGCTGAACGTCTGGGATCCAAATCAGCCCGATCCACCTTTATCAGCAGTGTAAAAGGCAAGGGGTAAACATCTCCCCACATTGTTGATTTTGCAACAACTGGTGCGTCTCCTGGCGCACCTTTTTTTATCCTTCAGTGCGAATTGTTACGCTTATGTTGCTCTGCCGATCACTTAATTGTGTTTGCTCACCCCGTAATGCCTTTTCTGCGATACAATGCCTTTAGGTTATAAATCGGAGAGTAAGGCATGCCACACCCTGCGTTAACGCAACTGCGTGCGCTGCGTTATTTTGATGCGATCCCGGCGCTGGACCCGCAACTGCTCGACTGGTTGTTACTGGAAGATTCCATGACCAAACGTTTTGAGCAGCAGGGCAAAGAAGTCACCGTCACGTTGATTCGCGAAGCGTTCGTTGGGCAAAATGAGGTGGCTGAAGAACTGACGCTGCTGCCTAAAGAGTCCCGCTATTGGTTACGCGAAATCCTGTTATGCGCGGATGGTGAACCCTGGCTTGCCGGGCGTACAGTGGTGCCTGAATCCACCCTGTGTGGCCCTGAACTGGCTTTACAAAACCTGGGGAAAACCCCGCTCGGACGCTACCTGTTTACGTCATCGACATTGACCCGAGATTTTATTGAGATTGGCCGCGATGCAGCGCTGTGGGGGCGTCGTTCCCGCCTGCGGCTGAGCGGTAAGCCGTTGATGCTTACCGAGCTTTTTCTGCCTGCATCGCCGTTGTACTGAGAGGAAGATAAAGATGGAGTGGAGTCTGACGCAGAATAAGCTGCTGGCGTTTCACCGCTTGATGCGTACGGATAAGCCAATCGGCGCCTTACTGCTGCTCTGGCCTACGCTGTGGGCATTATGGGTAGCAACCCCTGGCATGCCGCAACTGTGGATCCTGGCGGTTTTTGTCGCCGGCGTATGGTTAATGCGCGCTGCCGGATGCGTGGTGAATGACTATGCCGACAGGAAGTTTGACGGCCACGTTAAGCGTACCGCGAATCGACCGCTGCCGAGCGGGGCTGTCACCGAGAAAGAAGCCCGAACGCTGTTTGTCGTACTGGTATTGCTGGCCTTCCTGCTGGTATTGACGCTCAATACGATGACCATTTTGTTGTCCGTTGCGGCATTAGCGCTGGCGTGGGTTTACCCGTTTATGAAGCGCTATACGCATCTGCCGCAGGTGGTGCTGGGGGCGGCGTTTGGCTGGTCGATCCCGATGGCGTTCGCCGCCGTGAGCGAGTCCGTACCGCTGAGCTGCTGGCTGATGTTCCTCGCCAATATCCTCTGGGCGGTGGCCTATGATACGCAGTATGCAATGGTTGACCGCGATGATGACCTAAAGATCGGTATTAAATCGACCGCGATTCTGTTCGGCCAGAACGACAAGCTGATTATTGGTATCCTGCAGGTGGGCGTGCTGGTGCTGATGGCGCTGGTGGGCTGGTTAAACGGGTTGGGACTGGGCTATTACTGGTCTCTGTTAGTGGCTGGGGCGCTGTTTGTGTATCAGCAGAAACTGATCGTCAACCGTGAACGTGACGCCTGTTTTAAAGCGTTTATGAACAATAACTATGTTGGTCTGGTGCTGTTCTTAGGCCTGGCAATGAGCTACTGGCATTTTTGAGTTTGGCTTAGCCTGCAAAATAAAAACCGGTCATTTCGACCGGTTTTTTTATGCTTACTCGCCTTGTGTGGCGCTCTCGATGGTCAGACGCACATCCGACGTGACCAGTTCGGCCAGCATCTGATAGATCTTCATCGTCTCTTCCGGTTCGGCATCTCCGGTATCGCTGATATATCCCTCGTCACGCAGCGTCAGCACCAGAGAGCTGAACACGGCCTTGTCGAAGAATTCCGGCGCGTTAATGCCGTGCAGGACAGAAAGACGCTGAGCCACGGTGCGGCTCTCTTTCTCCAGCGTACCACGGTTGATAGATGGGTTAGCGCTCAGCAGCCAGAAGGTAATAGCGTAGCGCTGCAACGTCTCACGAGCACCCGCCGCCAGCAGTTGTAGCGTACGGGAGCGGGCCGGATTGATATGCAGTTCGTCATCGTCCAGGGTGATGAGTCCCTGGCGCTGCATTTCGCTGGCCAGTTCGTCGATCACGCCAGCGAGTTCGTCACGCTCCCAGCGCAGGAACAGCTCCGCTTTCAGCATTGGGTATAGCGCTTCAATATGCTGCAGCAGCGCAGCGCGTGAAATATGACGATGCTGGGTTACGATGGCCGCCATTAACGAAGGCAGAACCAGCATATGCGCAATGTTGTTGCGGTAGTACGTCATCAATACCGCCTGCTCGCGCGGCAGAATGATGATGTCGCCAATGGTGTCTTTCTCGACCTCAAACTTGTTCATCTGCAAGGCATGGTCAATCAGTTCACTGGCGCTCTGCGCAGGAACCGTCGCATCCTGGGCATACGGTACGTTGCGCAGCAGACTCAGATAGCAATCGAGTTGTTCAGTCAACTGCTCACGGGTCAGAGAGCGCTGGCGGGAAGCCAGTAACGCGGTACAGCACAGGTTCATGGCGTTGGCCGCGCCTGCGTTGTTAATGCGTACCATCAGATCGGCGGCAATGTTATTTACCGTCGGCGTCAGCCAGGCAGGACGGATAGACTCGATAGGATCGATAGATTCACGCCACTCCGGCACGTGCTGGTTGAGGTAAGTCATCAACGGCATCGGCTCGCCAAAGTTAACGTAACCCTGACCCAGATTACGCAGCTTGCTTAAGCCACGCAGCATTTGCGGCAGGTTCTCTTTCTCTTTCGTCGCGCCCCGCAGTTCTTTCGCATACGTGCCCACTTCCATGACGTGCTCGTAGCCGATGTAGATCGGTACGAGGGTAATCGGACGCGTACCGCCGCGCAGCATCGCCTGAATGGTCATCGACAGCGTGCCGGTTTTGGGGTCGAGCAAACGACCAGTTCGTGAACGACCGCCTTCGACAAAGTACTCAACCGAGTAGCCGCGGCTGAACAACTCGCCCAGGTATTCGCGGAAAACGGTGGAATAAAGTTTGTTGCCCTTGAAGGTACGACGAATAAAGAACGCGCCCAGGCGGCGGAAGATCGGACCTGCTGGCCAGAAATTCAGGTTGATGCCTGCCGCGATGTGCGGCGGAACCAGACCCTGATGATACAGCACGTACGACAGCAGCATATAGTCCATATGGCTGCGGTGGCACGGAACATAGACGATTTCGTGGCCATCGTGCGCCAACTGGCGTACACGCTCTGCATTATGAACGTTAATCCCCTGATACAGACGGTTCCAGGTAAAGCCCAGAATACGGTCTGTCAGACGGATCATCTCGTAGGAGAAGTTGGCGGCAATCTCTTCCATCAGCGCTATCGCATTTTGCTGCGCTTTTTCGTGGGAGATTTTTTTAC
>NZ_JAHLQZ010000236.1:0-5383 GCF_018919505.1 Citrobacter sp. S55_ASV_140 | reverse complement strand
GGTGCTGTCCGGCCCGCAGGCCAAACTGGCTGGCGATAAAGCTGAGTTTGTTGAGAAAGTGCGTCGCGCGCTGTATCTGGGCAAAATCGTCTCCTACGCGCAGGGCTTCTCTCAACTGCGTGCTGCGTCTGACGAGTACAACTGGGATCTGAACTACGGCGAGATCGCGAAGATTTTCCGCGCGGGCTGCATCATTCGTGCGCAGTTCCTGCAGAAAATCACCGATGCTTACGCGGAGAATGCGGGTATCGCTAACCTGCTGCTGGCGCCGTACTTCAAAAACATTGCTGATGCGTACCAGCAGGCGCTGCGTGATGTCGTGGCTTACGCTGTGCAAAATGGTATTCCGGTACCGACTTTCTCTGCTGCAGTTGCCTACTACGACAGCTACCGTGCTGCGGTACTGCCGGCGAACCTGATCCAGGCCCAGCGTGATTACTTCGGTGCGCACACTTATAAACGCATCGATAAAGAAGGCGTGTTCCACACCGAATGGCTGGATTAATCTGAAATAGCCAACTGCTAAAGCCAGGCCCGGAGCGTTCCTCCGGGCTTTTTTATTGTCAAAAAATGGGATTCGGTCAGGTCTGATAGGCGGTGCTATAGCAAATCACGATATACTCATTCAATGCTGAGCCGATCCGCCACAATGCTGGTGGTGTGCTCAACCTCAATGTTTAACTGGAAGAAGTTACAGAGCGAATGAAGATAACTATCTCAGGAACAGGTTATGTCGGCTTATCCAACGGTATTCTGATCGCCCAGCACCATGAAGTGGTTGCTCTGGATATCGTCCCGGCGAAGGTCGAGATGCTGAATCAGAAAAAATCGCCGATTGTTGACAAAGAGATCGAAGAGTACCTGGCGACAAAGCAGCTGAATTTTCGTGCAACGACTGATAAGTATGATGCATATCGTGATGCGGATTATGTGATCATCGCGACACCGACTGATTACGATCCGAAGACCAACTACTTCAACACCTCCAGCGTCGAGTCCGTTATCCGCGATGTGGTTGCAATTAACCCAAAAGCGGTGATGGTCATCAAATCCACCATTCCGGTTGGTTTTACCAATTCAATTAAAGAACAGTTTGGCATTGATAATATTTTCTTCTCGCCTGAGTTCCTGCGTGAAGGGCGTGCGCTATACGACAATTTGCATCCGTCGCGTATCGTCATAGGTGAACGCTCCGAACGTGCAGAACGGTTTGCCGCGCTGTTGCAGGAAGGTGCGGTGAAGAAAGATATTCCGACGCTGTTTACTGATTCTACTGAAGCCGAAGCCATCAAGCTGTTCGCTAATACCTATCTGGCGTTACGCGTGGCCTATTTTAACGAGCTTGATAGCTATGCCGAAAGCCTTGGTCTGAACTCCCGGCAGATTATTGAAGGTGTATGTCTGGATCCGCGTATTGGTAATCATTACAACAATCCGTCCTTTGGCTACGGTGGCTACTGCTTACCGAAAGACACTAAGCAACTGTTGGCGAACTACGCGTCTGTGCCGAATAACATTATCGGCGCGATCGTCGATGCTAACCGTACGCGCAAAGACTTTATTGCAGATTCCATTCTGGCGCGTAAGCCTAAAGTGGTTGGCGTGTACAGATTGATCATGAAAAGTGGTTCTGATAACTTCCGTGCATCTTCTATTCAGGGGATCATGAAGCGTATTAAAGCCAAGGGCGTACCCGTTATTATTTATGAACCGGTCATGGAAGAGGATGAATTTTTCCACTCTCGGGTAGTTCGCGATCTAAACGCGTTTAAAAATGAAGCGGATGTTATTATTTCTAATCGAATGACGTCTGAATTGGCAGATGTTGCAGAAAAAGTATATACCCGCGATTTGTTCGGTAGTGATTAATCATCATCTCGACAAAAAAGGCCTTATTAAAGGCCTTTTTATTTTAAGCAGGTTACTAATTAAACGTTGTAGAAATCACGGTACCAGTCAACAAAGTTCTTAACCCCATCTTTAACCGTTGTTGTAGGTTTAAAACCAATAACGTCATACAGTGCTTTGGTGTCCGCGCTGGTTTCCAGCACATCACCGGGTTGTAGCGGGAGCATATTTTTTGTCGCGTCGATGCCAAGAGCTTCTTCCAGAGCCTTGATATAATCCATCAGTTCAACCGGTGAACTATTGCCGATATTGTAGACGCAATACGGCGCGGAGCTGGTTGCCGGGGAACCGCTTTCAACAGTCCACTCCTCGTTGGGCGCAGGAATGACATCCTGCAAGAGAATAATTGCTTCTGCGATATCACCAATATAGGTAAAGTCACGCTTCATTTTGCCGTAGTTATAGACGTCAATACTTTTCCCTTCCAGCATCGCTTTGGTGAATTTGAACAGCGCCATATCCGGGCGACCCCACGGACCGTATACGGTAAAGAAACGCAGGCCGGTTGTGGGCAATCCGTACAGATGAGAATAAGTATGGGCCATCAGTTCGTTGGCTTTTTTGGTTGCAGCATACAGGGATACGGGGTGATCGACGGAATCATCCGTTGAGAAAGGCATTTTGCGATTCATGCCGTATACCGAGCTGGAAGAGGCATAAAGTAAATGCTGAATTTTATTATGCCGACAACCTTCCAGTATGTTCAGAAAACCTGTGAGATTGGAGTCTGCGTAAGCATGAGGATTTTCGAGTGAATAGCGTACGCCAGCCTGTGCAGCGAGATGGAGCACACGATCAAAATGTCCGGATGCGAAGAGTGCTGACATGCTTTCCCGGTCGGCTAAATCAATCTTATGAAACTGGAAGCCGGGGTGTACCAGCAGCTCCAGACGGGCCTGCTTAAGACTCACGTCGTAGTAATCGTTCAGATTATCGATACCGACCACTTGATGGCCAGCCTCAAGGAGGCGTTTGCTAACATGGAAGCCGATGAAACCAGCAGCCCCCGTAACCAGGTATTTCATGTTCGTTCCTCTTTTCGGCTAAAAAGCAGCCAGGCACTATCTGGTGCGACGAAAAGTGAAATAATACCGTCAGATGGCAAAAAAGCTAATGGTTATCCTTTTTACGCATGCCATTTTTAGTGGTAAGTTAATAAATATTCATGCCGTGAATTTAATTAACGAGAATGTCTGGCATTTACGCTTGATGACATTTAACCCGCTGTTTGACGCTTTTCCTGCAAACAGTGGCCTTCCAGTATTGACACTTTTTTTAAACTCCTTTCTTTTTTCTCAAGGGACTAAAATACCAATCAAAATCTCTCAATCAATTTGATTTTTTATCATTAATCCTATGGAATTGCTTCAATTTTTAGCTAAACTAATTCGAGTTTAAGTCCTTCCTTCCTTAATTAGGGTATCTATGTCTGTAAGTGATAACAACATGTCCGGGCGAGGTAACGATCCGGAACAGATTGATCTGATTGATTTGCTGATGCAGTTATGGCGTGGGAAAGTCACTATCGTTGTCGCGATTGTCGTTGCCATTGTTCTGGCGGTGGGTTATCTGGCGGTTGCTAAAGAGAAATGGACCTCTACCGCGATTATTACTCAACCCGATGTTGGACAAATTGCCACCTATAACAACGCCCTCAACGTGTTGTATGGCACCAACGCGCCTAAGGTGACTGAACTTCAGACAAATGTGGTTGGTCGTTTCAGTACCTCTTTCTCTGCCCTGGCAGAAACGCTTGCTAATCAGGAAACACCCCAGAAACTGTCGATTGAGCAGTCTGTTAAAGGCCAACCACTTCCGTTAGCGGTCTCCTATGTGGCGAGTTCTCCAGAAGATGCTCAGCGTCAGCTGGCTGAATACATTCAACAAACAGATGAAAATGTTGCTAAAGAGCTGGAGCTTGACCTGGCTGATAACATCAAGCTGCAAACCAGTACTCTAGAAGATTCTCTGAAGACTCAGGAAGTGGTCGCTCAGGAACAAAAAGATCTGCGAATTAAACAAATCCAGGAAGCGCTGCGTTATGCAGAACAGGCGGGTGTGACTAAGCCGCAAATTCAACAAACTCAGGATGTTACACAGGACAGCATGCTGTTGCTGGGTAGCGATGCCCTGAAATCTATGGTTGAACACGAGGCTACGCGTCCTTTGATATTGTCTGATAACTACTTCCAGACCAAGCAAACACTGCTGGATATCAGAAATCTTAAGCTTGAAGGGGCAGAGTTGCACTCCTATCGCTACGTGATGAAACCAACGTTACCGATTCGTCGTGACAGTCCGAAAAAAGCCATTACCCTGGTACTGGCCGTTCTGCTGGGGGGAATGATTGGTGCCGGTATCGTGCTGGGGCGAAATGCGCTGCGTGGTTACAAAACCAGAGCGTAGCAGGCCGACAGCAGTTTTATTCTGAGCACAAAAAAACCGGGCAGTTCACAGCGCCCGGTTTTTTTACGTCTGCCGATTACTGATGACGCTTACGTAAGTTCTCAATCACGGTGGTCAGATCAAGCTCCTGATCCTGTAGCAGAACCAGCAGGTGGTACATCAGGTCAGAAGCTTCATTCGTCAGTTCAAAACGATCGTGCACGGTGGCGGCCAGTGCGGTTTCCACGCCTTCTTCCCCCACTTTCTGCGCAATACGTTTGGTGCCACTGGCATACAGCTTCGCCGTGTAAGAGCTTGCCGGATCGGCGGTTTTACGCTCAGCCAGTAGTTGTTCTAACTGATACAGGAACAGCCACTGATGACTGGTGTCAGCAAAACAGCTTGAGGTGCCTTTGTGGCAGGTTGGCCCAATCGGGTTAACCAGCACCAGCAGGGTGTCGTTGTCGCAGTCAGGCGCGATGTTAACCACATTAAGAAAGTTGCCAGAGGTTTCACCTTTGGTCCACAGGCGTTGTTTGGTCCGCGAGAAAAAGGTTACCTTACCGCTTTCAAGCGTTTTATCCAGCGCCTCAGGGTCCATATAACCCAGCATCAATACTTCGCCGGATACCGCATGCTGCACCACAACCGGCATCAATCCGTCGGTTTTTTCCCAGTCCAGCTCGCGACATTGTTGCTTCGTTAACATATCCTGATCTCCACGCCCTGTGTTGCCAGGTACGTTTTTAACTCGCCAATATTGATAATTTGTTTGTGGAAAACGGAAGCGGCAAGCGCGCCGTCAACGTCAGCATCACGGAAGGCTTCGAGAAAGTGTTCCATGGTGCCTGCGCCACCGGAGGCAATCAGCGGTACGTGGCAAACGTCGCGCACTTTTCTCAGCTGCTCCAGGTCATAGCCGTTACGCACACCGTCCTGATTCATCATGTTCAGCACGATTTCGCCTGCGCCACGTTTCTGCACTTCCTGCACCCAATCCAGCGTTTCCCACTGCGTGATGCGGGTACGACTCTCATCACCGGTATACTGGTTAACGTGATATTTACCGGTTGCGGCGTCATACCAGGTA
>NZ_JAHLQZ010000235.1:0-5403 GCF_018919505.1 Citrobacter sp. S55_ASV_140 | reverse complement strand
CTCTACAATGGGTCGCCCGCCGCCATTTTGGCGCCACGTCGCTGGATGAAATGGTTGGTTTTGGTTTTTTGACGCTGGCGGAGCGTGCCGAGCTGAATGAATGCTTGCATATCCTGTGGCGCATACGCTTTGCTCTGCACCTGATCGTGAGTCGTTACGATAACCGCCTGCTGTTTGATCGTCAGCTCAGCGTAGCCCAACGGCTAAACTACGGCGGTGAGGGCAACGAGCCAATCGAGCGGATGATGAAAGACTATTTCCGCGTTACGCGACGGGTCAGCGAACTGAACCACATGCTGTTGCAGCTGTTCGACGAGGCGATCCTCGCCATGCCCGCCGACGAAAAGCCGCGTCCGATTGATGACGACTTTCAACTGCGCGGCTCCTTGATTGATCTGCGCAGCGATGACCTGTTTATCCGTAAACCCGAAGCGATATTGCGGATGTTTTACATCATGGTGCGTAACAGCGCAATCAGCGGGATTTACTCCACCACGCTGCGCCATCTGCGCCATGCCCGCCGTCATTTAACGCAGCCGTTATGCTACATCCCGGAAGCGCGCTCGCTGTTTCTCAGCATGTTACGCCATCCGGGCGCGGTGAGCCGCGGCCTGCTGCCGATGCATCGCCACAGCGTATTGTGGGCCTATATGCCGCAATGGTCGCATATTGTCGGCCAAATGCAGTTTGACCTGTTTCATGCCTATACGGTAGATGAACACACCATCCGCGTGATGCTCAAGCTGGAAAGTTTTGCCAACGAAGAGACCCGCCAGCGCCATCCGCTGTGTGTGGATCTGTGGCCGCGCCTGCGGCAGCCGGAGCTGATTCTGATTGCCGCTTTGTTCCATGATATCGCCAAAGGCCGCGGTGGCGATCATTCGGTTCTCGGTGCTCAGGACGTACTCAAATTCGCCGAACTGCACGGCCTGAACTCCCGCGAAACACAGCTGATCGTGTGGCTGGTGCGCCAGCATTTACTGATGTCAGTAACCGCTCAACGTCGCGATATTCAGGATCCCGAAGTGATTAAGCAATTCGCCGAAGAAGTGCAAACGGAACACCGCCTGCGCTTTTTGGTGTGCCTGACCGTCGCGGATATTTGCGCCACCAACGAAACGCTGTGGAATAGCTGGAAGCAAAGCCTGCTGCGCGAGCTGTACTTTGCCACGGAAAAACAGCTACGTCGTGGGATGCAAAACACGCCGGATATGCGCGAGCGCGTGCGTCACCATCAGCTTCAGGCGCTGGCGTTATTGCGGATGGATAACATTGATGAAGAAGCGCTGCACCATATCTGGTCACGCTGTCGGGCAAACTATTTCGTGCGCCACAGTCCAAATCAACTGGCCTGGCATGCGCGTCATCTCTTACAACATGACCTCAAAGAGCCGCTCATTCTGCTTAGCCCACAGGCAACGCGTGGAGGAACGGAAATCTTTATCTGGAGTCCGGATCGCCCGTATCTGTTTGCCGCCGTTTGCGCCGAGCTGGATCGGCGTAATCTGAGCGTCCACGATGCGCAGATTTTCACCACCCGCGATGGAATGGCGATGGATACATTCATTGTGCTGGAGCCGGACGGTAGCCCGCTGTCGTCAGACCGACACGAAGCGATCCGTTTTGGGCTGGAACAGGCGATCACTCAGCGTAGCTGGCAACCGCCGCAACCGCGTCGCCAGCCGGCAAAATTACGCCATTTTACCGTCGATACCGAAGTGACTTTTCTGCCGACCCATACCGATCGAAAATCATTCCTCGAGCTTATCGCTCTCGACCAGCCAGGACTGCTGGCGCGGGTCGGGCAGATTTTTGCCGATCTGGGAATTTCGCTGCATGGCGCCCGAATTACAACAATTGGCGAGCGAGTAGAAGATTTATTCATAATCGCCACCGCCGACCGGCGCGCCCTTAATAATGAGCTGCAGCAGGAAGTGCATCAACGGTTGACAGAGGCCCTCAATCCAAACGATAAAGGGTGATGTTTTTATTTATTATGGAAAGAGTTTAACAATGCAGCAGTTACAGAACGTTATTGAATCCGCTTTCGAGCGCCGTGCCGACATTACTCCGGCAAATGTGGATACCGTAACCCGCGAAGCGGTGAATCAGGTTATTTCTTTACTGGATTCCGGTGCTCTGCGCGTCGCAGAAAAGATTGAGGGTCAGTGGGTCACGCATCAGTGGCTGAAAAAAGCGGTCCTGCTCTCTTTTCGTATTAACGATAATCAGGTTATCGATGGTGCGGAAAGCCGTTACTTCGATAAAGTGCCGATGAAATTCGCCGACTATGACGAAGCGCGTTTTCAGAAAGAAGGTTTCCGCGTGGTGCCGCCTGCGGCAGTACGTCAGGGCGCGTTTATCGCCCGTAACACCGTGCTGATGCCGTCTTACGTGAACATCGGCGCTTATGTTGATGAAGGTACGATGGTTGATACCTGGGCGACAGTCGGGTCCTGTGCGCAAATCGGTAAAAACGTACACTTGTCCGGCGGCGTTGGCATTGGCGGCGTACTGGAGCCGTTACAGGCTAACCCGACCATCATTGAAGACAACTGCTTCATCGGCGCGCGTTCTGAAGTCGTAGAAGGTGTGATCGTCGAAGAAGGCTCCGTTATCTCCATGGGCGTGTACATCGGCCAGAGCACCCGTATTTACGATCGCGAAACGGGCGAAGTACATTATGGCCGCGTTCCGGCGGGCTCCGTTGTCGTCTCCGGCAACCTGCCGTCGAAAGATGGCAAATACAGCCTGTACTGCGCGGTGATAGTGAAGAAGGTTGATGCCAAAACGCGTGGCAAAGTGGGAATCAACGAACTGTTACGCACCATCGACTAACAGCAATTTGAAAAAGCGGGCTTAGCCCGCTTTTTTTACATCTGCGAGTGGCGTAAACAAGGCTTTTCGTTAATTATTCAATGGTTATAGTGAGCTTAAGGGTACCGCTATGTATGACAATCTGAAAAGTCTGGGCATTACTAATCCTGAAGAGATCGATCGTTACAGCCTGCGGCAAGAAGCCAACAACGATATCCTGAAAATCTATTTCCAGAAGGATAAAGGCGAGTTTTTTGCCAAGAGCGTGAAGTTCAAATATCCCCGCCAGCGTAAAACGGTTGTCGCCGATGGCGTCGGCCAGGGTTATAAAGAAGTGCAGGAGATCAGCCCCAACCTGCGCTATGTGATCGATGAACTGGATCAGATCTGCCAGCGCGATCGCAGCGAAGTCGATCTTAAACGTAAGATCCTCGATGATTTACGTCATCTGGAAAGCGTCGTGACCAACAAGATCAGCGAAATTGAAGCCGATCTGGAAAAACTGACGCGTAAATAACCGCGAGTGGATGTATTCGTAGGCCGGGTAAGGCGAAGCCGCCACCCGGCATTTTGCCTGATAAGCGTCGCACCATCAGGCAATCAATGCTGCTCATCTAACTGCAATGCCACATACAGCAGCAGCCTGTCGTCAAAATTCCCCAAATCCAGCCCGGTCAGTTCTGAAATACGATTCAGGCGATACTCCAGCGTATTGCGATGAATAAACAAGGCTTTTGAGGTCGCCAGCGGCTGAACGTTATGCCGAAACCATGCCGCTAATGTCCGACGCAGCAAGCCGTTGTTATCCATTGCTTTTAACCGTACCAACGGACGCGCCAGCTCATTGGCCTGCCAGCCGCCGCGCAGGCTGTCCAGCAGTACCGGCAGCATCAGATCCTGATAGAAATAGCTTCGGCTTTCCGGCATCCGCTGCTTACCGACCATCATGGTGGTACGCGCCGTACGATACGAACGGGCAATGCTGCCAGGTCCGGTAAAATAGTTGCCGAGCGAGACGCGAAAACGCAGCTGTCCGTTCTCTTTCATCCGGGCAATGAGCTGTTCAACGCGCTTGCGATGATCTTCGGCATCCCAGCGGCCAAACTGATTGAGCGCGGGTTTCAGCACCACCATCTCCGTCAGGGAAACAATCGCAATCAGATTATTACGCTCTGGCGTGGTCAACGCATTCTGTAATTGCTGTAGTTCAGCCATCGCGCTGTCAACACCAAGCTGACCGCTGTCGACTTCGACTACCGCTACCACGCGCGGCTGGTTCAAATCGATGCCTAAACGCTGCGCCCATTCCATTAGCGCTGGGGTATTTTCTTCCGCCTGAATCAGGTTCATCACCAATTCTTCGCGCAGACGGCTGTCCTGGGCTAAAAGATGCATCAGACGCGACTGTTCCAGCATCATTTCGGCGGTCATACATACCAATTCGCCGTATTTGCGCAGATGTTCCGGTTCGCCGGTAAGACCGATAACGCCAACGATTTCGCCGTCAAGACGCAGCGGCAGATTGATCCCCTGTCGCACACCGTGTAAATGCCGTGCGACCGCATCGTCAATATCGACCACCCGCCCCTGAGAAAGCACCAGCAGCGCGCCTTCGTGCAATTCACCAATTCGTTCGCGATCGCCGCTGCCGATTATCCGCCCACGGGCATCCATTACGTTGATATTGGTATCAATGATGCGCATGGTACGCGCCACGATATCCTGCGCCATTTTGGTATCAAGATGCCAGCCAGCCATAAACCCTCCTGTGAGCAGAGCTCAAGCATAAGGAAGATAACAAGCGACAACATTGTGCAAATGCACAAAGCGGAAGAGAGAAGTATGGAGTTGTGGGAGGTATCACAAAAAGAAACCCCTTCCTGTGCAGGAAGGGGTTGAGGGAGATTACTGCATCAACAGATAGATGGAGCTGTCGCCACGCTGAATGTTCAGCGCCAGTACAGCGGGTTTGCTGTCGAGAATTTTGCGCAGTTCGGCGATATTTTTCACCGGTTGCTGGTTAGCACCGATAATCACATCCCCTTTCTTCAGGCCAATCTGTGCAGCCGGAGAATTCGGTTTCACGTCACTTACCACAACCCCTTTGTCCTGGCCCTTGTTGCTCATATCGGCACCTTCAATGCCTTTGAAGATAGAGCTGGAATCAACCTGGGTCTGGCTGCTCTGCTGCAGTTCCAGATTCACAGTAACAGGCTTACCGTCGCGCAGCAGGCCAAGGTTAATTTTGCTGCCTACCGGCATAGTTCCCACCTGCGCACGCAGTGCGGCAAAGCTGCTGATAGGTTTACCGTTCAGGGAGGTAATCACATCCCCGGCTTTAATACCCGCTTTCGCTGCGGAAGAGTTCGGCATGACCTGGCTGACGAATGCGCCACGCTGGGCGTCAACTTTCATCGCTTTCGCCAGCTCAGAGCTCAGCTCGGTACCCATGATGCCCAGCTCGCCACGTTTAACCTGGCCGAACTCAACCATCTGCGAGGTCAGGTTTTTCACCATGTTGCTTGGGATTGCAAAACCGATCCCGATATTACCGCCGTCCGGCGCGAGGATCGCGGTGTTAATCCC
>NZ_JAHLQZ010000234.1:0-5442 GCF_018919505.1 Citrobacter sp. S55_ASV_140 | reverse complement strand
GATAATCCTAACCCGTTATTTAAGTTAAGAGATCCATCAGCATTAATCCCTGGAGCTGCTGGTTCAAAGTACATATTGATACCAAATGGCGCGCTGACCGCAATGGTACAGCCTTTACTCTTCTGAATTAACGTTGTGAATTTCCTTTGCAGCTTCATTCCCTTTTCCATATCGCTGATTTTAACTGCACCAAAGTCAATGGTGTTGGGAGAGACAGCTACCTCCATCGTACAAGGTATAAAAGTAATGTCTGGTGTTGAGATTGATATTATCGATCTTTGAAGAAAATAATTATTATCAACAAGAAAATATATTGATTGGAAAGAACCGTTCAATAATGTTCCTTCAGGAGGTACTTTTCCTTTTGATGAATCTACTTTTATTTCCACCCAGACTGAGAGATTTTTTTTAAAGCTATTCCCCGTTGCCGTAGTAAAACCGATCACATTTTCTTGTTGACGATCATAAGGCTTACCGTCAATGTATATTGTTGTTGTAATTCCATTTTTTCTTGACAGATAAGAATTAAAATCAGATGTAGTTACTGCGGTAACGAATTGCCCATAAGTCTCACCTTCACAACTCAGATTAATAGATGTCTTCGGCGATGTGTAAAGTACTGTGCCATTTGGTGTATCAGCCGGAATAGACATCTGTGGCACACTAAGAAAAATATTTTGAGCTGAACCATTGAACTGACACCCTGCCGCATAAGCAAACGACAATGGTAAATATCCACTGCTGAAAACTAATAAAAACAACGCAAGTCTTGGCATTTCCCCCCCTCCAAAAAGTTGTGCATACCCATTTAATTTAAGTTTACTTCCCTTCAAAAACACACAGCATTTCCGCACAGCGATACGGATTTATGTGAAGCCCGCCAAAGTCATCTATATATCCTACATTCAATGAGTTACCACCAAATTTAACGTTAAAATCCAACGAGGAGAGTGGTGCTATCATAATACTGTCAAAACCAGGGAAGCTCCCTTTATTATCAGCACCTAAATACCCTAAGGTAATATAGTAGGGCGTCGGATTATTAAGCACCAACTTACCATTTTGACGTGTTACCGTAACTTTTTCCTCTACGCGGTCGCTGGCTTTTTTCTTTATGCCGTCAGGACGATAAAATAACTTCAAACGACTCTGCAGGGCGATTTGCAGCACATTTTCCTTGTCGCTTTTCGGCGGGATTTCGCGGACGTTAAAGTAGAAAAGTGTCTCCCGGTCTTTAGCCAGAGAGGCAATAGCGGGTAATGCCATAATTCTGACCTGCGTTTTTTTCCCCGCATCAATTCGCTGTAAAGGTGGTAATGCCAGTAAATATGATTCTGAGCGTTTTCCATTGGCATCATCGATCCATGACTGTGCCAGATAAGGCTGTGTTTTACTTTGATTAGTTAACGTGACTGCCAGTGATTTATCAGAACCATCCATGATGATTCGGGTCCTGTCAATATTTACAGCCGCATTAGTAGTCCCTGCTCTTACCAGTAAAAGACCAACAGCAAGCGATGCCAAAAGTTTATAAACACGTTTAGATAACACAACTCATCTCCATTAATGGCAGGGTAATAACAATACGCCCGATGTCAGGTCCGAATGTTCAGGAAGCTGTAATTTGCACTGCCCCTGTGACCAGGCGACGCTGACATTATTGCGATCTTCATGGCTGATACCGGAAAGGTAGGTAAAACCCTGATCACCGATAATGCCCAGTACCCTACCTTTCTGGTTTTTTACCTGTGTACCGAGCGGTGGAAACGAACCATCAGCCAGTCGTATAGTTCCAATCAACTGACCGCCTTTCGTAGCCATAATCTTCTTATATCCGATGGCCCCTTCAGTCAGCACTTTACTAATGACATTACCCGACACGTTAACATCTGTAGGCAGGGCGGTAATATCAACAGCAATGTCTGAGCGTTCATAGCTTGAACCAGCCGGTACCACCGCAATACCAAAGCGGTTTGTCGTACCGTTATCATTATCAACAGGCACCCCCGCCACATCTCCGGTATCAATCATCAACCGCGGCTCATTTCCCGCCATATTTTGATGAAGCGCAGCGCCATAACGCGTAGCCGTGAAAGAGCCATACCAGTTCAGGGATAAGCTCTTATACTGCTGGCTCAGCATACTGAAGTTCGCATTACCCTGACCGTATGGCGTCATTGTTTGAATATTTCCGTTCAGTGACGTACCGTCCTGCAGCCCTTCATCATGCTGTTGACCGACCCCCAGGCTCCAGGAGGTTTTATTCGATGGCCGGTTATAGAGGGTTGCGGTCTGATTCAAACGTCCATTGCTATCGTGCTGGATGCTGTAGCTGACCTGCCGTTGTGTATCCCAGGGCAAGGTTAGTGAAAGATAAATTTGATTATCCTGTTCATTACGTAATGTGCGATTTCGCCCCAAAGAAAGTGAAGCGGTTGCTCCCTGAAAAGGACCAAGGTTAAAGATCTTATTCAATGAAGCGGTGTAGTTCTCACTGACATTACTGTTCCAGTAATTCTGATGACTCACGGAGAACAGAGCATTGAGCCCGAGTGAGCTGATGGATTGGTTAAACGTAAGTACATAGCTCTGTTTTTCGGACAGTGACGAGCCATAGCCATTCGAGCGGTCTATATACTGGCTCATCGTCATAAAGCTTTTTTCAGAAAAACGGTACCCGGCAAATGCGATTGTACTACCCGTTTTATCGAAGGTTTTGGCGTAATTAAAACGATAGCTGTAACCCGTTTGCTGAGGCTCGTTTTGTATCTTTGCTACAGACTGCGTGACATCAAATGACGCGGCACCAAATACCCCCATATTTTCGCCGATCCCCAGTGCCAGTGCGCGATAATCACCATCACTGGCAATAAAGCCGCCATAAAGGGATGTATTGTTAAATGCTCCCCACGTCATCTCGCCGGTTGAGAAAAGCGGCTCGACGGTGTGGCTGCTGCCAGCGTAGATCAGCGGTTTACCTGCCGCGGTTTTAAACTGAACGTTTCCTTTTCGGGTAAGAAACGGAACGCTGGCTGTATTCACCTGCCAGGTATGTACCTGCCCATTGTCTTCCCGAACGGTAACATCGAGATTTCCACGGACCGTTTCACTTAATCCAGGCACAACGAATGGACCCGCTGGTACCTGAGACTGCCAGAGAATACGCCCATTCTGGGATACGGTGACCTGGGCATGGGTTTGTGCTATTCCGGTTATCTGTGGCGCATAACCACGTAACGACGGGGGCAGCATACGTTCATCGCTGGTAAGTGACACTCCGCTAAAACGGAACGTATCAAAAATATCGGAGTTCAGATATGTTTGCCCCATCACCAGTCTGGCCTGGAGAGAAGGAACAGGACGAAAGAGGTATGTTTGCGGGAAAGTCAGTGATGACTCATTTTCCCCACTTCCCCTGGTTGTGGTGTACTGGTAATCAGAACGTAAGCGCCATGCGCCAACATTCAATCCTGACGTACCGTATAAGCTGTAATTGCTACTTACATCTCCTTGATGTGGCATATAGCGGTTGCCAAGCAGGTTATAGTCAAAAATAAAACCGTTGACACCGTCCTCCCACTGGGATGGCGGAGACCATTCATCATCCTGATATAAAAGGTAGGCCTGCGGCACCGTCACAGATAGAGTCTGGTTATCAGGAGAATAAACGACACTGCTGTCGGAGGCAGTAAGATTGACACACTGTGTTCCAGGGTAAAAGGACAGATTATTTTTGACTTCATTTTTGAACGCTATCAGTCCAATCAATGACGGAGTCAAACAGGCAAAGCTGTTACTTTTATCATCATTTAAATAAAAATTAACAATCTGTTGCTCTTTAATCGTTCGGCCATTAAGGACAATATCTAAAATATATTCACCAGGCGCAATATAACCTTGTTGAGAATAAGCTGACAAATCGACATTCTTCTTATTATCAGCATCTAAAAGATGAGTATTAAACTCAACACTCCGTGCATTCACCACAGGAAAATAGATAGCCAGAAGCAATGCGAGATATGCAGGTCTAATACTCATATACAATAATCTTATATCTATTATTTAGAATAAATGTCTTGTCTGGATTTTGTATCGATAGAGATTACTTGTAATTCAATGCATAAGTAACATCAGCAGCAACTGTCCCCGTTACAACAGCCTGACCATTTTTTTCCAGACGCGCACCGAATTTCAGTAAATTATCGCCAGATGTCAGGCCATGCTCAGCCGAAGTAGCATTCGCTAATAGTGGAACATTTCCCGCCATAGTATCCATCAGACGAATACCTACGCCCTGGGCGGTACCCGTGTTTGCATACAACTCGGCATTGTTAGCATCTGCAGATCCTGCAAACTGAACGGTGACTTTAGAGAATGAAGGATAGTCGACGGTACCAGTACCGCTGCTTACGCCCGTATGTGCAGTTAGATCACAGTTTTGCAGATGAATTGTGATTGGCTGTGTGAGAGAATAACCGGCACCAGCTTCTAAAACTTTGTTGGCAACCTGACCTAATGGAACGTCTATATCCTCGTCTCCCGGAGCAATACTGCATGGAGAGTTAATCACGCTTCCCGTAAAGTGCAGGGTACCATGTCCATAATCAGCACCAACTGGGGCAGCTGCCCATGCACCATTTACCATACTGCCAGCAACGCAGGCCGATAAGATTAACTTGTTTACTTTATTCATTTTTCAGTCCGTTCATTTAGGCAATTTAGACAGATAAAACCCGACATACTGTTCTGCTTATCGGTCAACGGGGAGCGTAGTTCAGTTTGTGAAAAACCCGGCTATCAACCAACCGTCACTTCCTAGCATTGCTAAAAAGCCTAATCATTTTTTATATAATGTTTACAACAAGTAAAATCGATCTTTACGATCGACAATAACGAGTAAAGTGCTAAGCATCACGTCAGAAATCAATAAAAAATAAACAAAATATAGTTACAAAACAATGACATAGAAAAAATCATCATATTTCCTTTAATACACTATCTATCTCTATTACTGATGAAACCAGCCATTACAGCCTTGGCTAAAAAACTACAGAAACAGTAACCCACCCATGCAGAGGCCTTTTGTGACGGGATTTCTATGACTAAATTATTTGTAAAAATCACTGGAGCCTGTATCTATCTTTTTGATGTATATTGCCTATCTTATCGATTGATATTTTTTGCTTTTACCGATTGATATTTTTTGCTTTTAATATTATCCACACTGTTATCAGGACAATTTATGAAAAAAACATTTTAATTTTTAATGCACACGGTTCATGGTGTACTGATGAATAATATCCAACAGAAGCAGCTGGAAACGTTTTGGGCAGAAGTATTACATCGTTCAAAAATGCAATTAAGCGATATGAATGTTGGCAAATTCAATCAGTGGAGAAAAATTATTGGTGACAGAAAAATAAATCGATTATTAAAGCTAAT
>NZ_JAHLQZ010000233.1:0-5454 GCF_018919505.1 Citrobacter sp. S55_ASV_140 | reverse complement strand
ATACTGGACACACCAAAATCCCAGTGAATCAGGCCATTGAACCAGAATACCCAGGCGTTCCACAGCGATGCGCCCTGTAACGGCGCATGAGGTGTGAAGTAACTCAGGCTGAACCCAATAAAAGTCAGGAAGAACAGGGTGACCAGCAGTAATAAAAAACGGCGCAGGGTGAAGATAATCATGGTTTTTTCACCTCGTCAGCCTTTTCCCTGGAAACCCCAGCAAAAGAAGCGTTGCCGAACGGGCTGAGCACCAACCCTTTGATGTCATAGCGATAAGCCTGCAAACGAAGCGAAGAGGCCAGCGGCAGGATCGGCAACTCGCGCGCGAGAATATTTTGCGCTTCGTCGTAGGCATCAATTCGCGAGGAGAGTTGTTGCGAAGAGAGGGCTTTGCGCAAAATGCTGTCAAACTCCGGATTGCACCAGTGGGCAAAGTTGGTCTGTGAGTTAATGGCGGCACAACTGAGCATCGGTCGGAAAAAGCTGTCAGGATCGTTACTGTCAGTTGCCCAGCCGGACAACGTCAGATCATGGTTCATATCCATTAATCGCGCCTCCTGAAAACGACCTTCTACCGGGATGATCTTCACTTTCACACCCACCTGAGCCATATCAGCCTGAATCAGCTCTGCGGTTTTCAGCGGACTGGGGTTCCAGGCCTGAGAACTGGTGGGGACCCAAAGTTGTAACGTGAGATTTTCCAGCCCCAGCGCTTTTAATTGCTCGCGCGATTTTGCCGGGTTGTACTCAGTAATTTTAGCTTCGTTGTCATAAGCCCACGAGGCGCGAGGCAAAATAGATGCCGCGGTTTCCGCCGTACCGTAGTAAATAGATTGCATTAACCGTTGGTTGTTAATGGCCAGCGCTAGCGCATGTCGTACGGCAGGGTTGTTCAACGGCGGTTTATCCGTGTTGAACGCCAGATAGGCGATATTCATCCCAGGACGCAACGTCAAACGCAGTCGAGGATCATCACGCAATATGCTGAGCTGGCTGGCAGCCGGCCAGGCCAGCACGTCGCACTCGCCGGTCAGTAATTTCGATAAACGGCCGGTTCCGCCAGAGCCGAGATCCACCACGACTTGGGGCATCAAGGGGGTACCTCGCCAGAATTTTTCATGCCGTTGCAGGCGAATATATTGGCCTGCACGATTTTCTGAAAGTTGGTACGGACCTGTGCCGACGGGCTGTCGGTCAAGTAATTCCTGGCGATCCTGTTTGGCTAATTTGGCAGCATATTCTGCCGACATCACCGAGGCATAATGTGTGGCAAGGTGCCACAAGAAGGAGGCGTCGGGTTGATTTAAGCGAAATTCAACGGTGTTGTTGTCCAGCTTGCGCACGCTTTGGACGTTATCGGCGAACTGCAGGCTGTCAAAATAGGGAAAACTGCTGCCATTGATATTGTGCCACGGATGTTGGCGATCAAAGATGCGCTCGAAGGTAAATACCACATCGTCCGCATTCAGTTTGCGGGTGGGCGTGAACCAGGCTGTCTTTTGAAACGGAACATCGCGACGTAAATGGAAGCGGTAGGTTGCGCCGTTATCCAATACTTCCCAGCTTTCAGCCAGTTCTGGCACCAGGCGATAAGTATAGGGATCGACATCAAGCAGTCGGTCATACAATTGGGCCGCTAATGTGTCTACGATGAGACCGCTGCTCGCTTTTTGTGGATTGAACGTATTGACCTGCCCGCTGACGCAATAGACAAAGCCACTGTCACGAATATCAGCGTACGAGGCCTGCTCAGGCGCAGCTGCAGCCTGACCACTCAGAAGTCCAGCCATCACGATCAGAGATGATAAAACCAGGCGCATAATTTTAAAGGGTTATATATAAAGAAGCTATCTTACTAATACTTAATGACATTTGCCATTACCGTTTGTGTTTGGGGGCTGCAGGGTTGATAACCGCGAATTCAACATCGCCAGTTGGTCAAAATTCATACCTGCTATCCACTTTGCATATCCTCTATTAGCTATCTTAGCATTTTCATGGCACCTCTGACTCGCTTAAACGCCGGATTCAATGGCGGGAGGTGTCTGACGGGAAAAATGAGTCTGTTGTGTGGGAGGAATGTCTGCAGAATCAGAGGAAAATAAACAAGAATGAGGCGGGAAGAGTGAATATCTTCCCGTATGTCGAATTACTTCTGGATTTTATTAACGCGTACCACCGGCGGTTGCATTTTAGCGTCAAGGCTACCGTTAATCCTGATCATTTGATCGGGTTTTACCGTTCGGCCATCAAAGACGGCAAGCGGAATAAGCGTATTGATCGTGCCGGTTTTGTCACGGAAGATAAACTTATCTCCTCCTTGATCCTCAATGAGATTACCCCGTAAAGAGATAGTCGCTCCGTCATGCATAGTTTTAGCTTGTTGGACGGTCATGATTCTTGCATCTTCAGTGCCGCGATATCCTTCATCCAGTGCGTGGGCAGGTGGCGGGGCGGTATCTTTTTTCAATCCACCATTATCATCGGCAAACGCTGATGGCAATAAAAAACAACACAGTAAGGGGGCGAAAGATATTTTCATAGAGCCTCCATAGAAATTGATTTGACTTATTAAGTTTGGTTGCTATTTATTAATCTGGCGAGTGGGATAAGTCTCAAATGATAATTTTTCAATAAAACAAAGGATTGGTGTGATATAAGCGAGGCGGTGAAATGAACAGAGAGAAAGCCCATTTGCAAGGAGTGAAAGAGAGTCAGCGTTTTCTGAATTTTGAATCAGGCTTTCACAAGATAGGTTTTATCAGTTTGCTCTGCATTGTTTTACTTGCTACGGCGGGAGCGTTTTCCGGCGGGTATTTAAGTGAGGTAACGAGAAAAAACACCTTAAACACAACAGAGTTACAATTCGAAAAATTTGGTCGTTTGCAAACGGAATTTCAATTTAAAATCTCCGGACAGAAGCATGATTCTGTGAACATGACGTTGCGCATTGGCGGCGATTTCAACAAATTTTATGAGATGGAAAATATTTGGCCGCAGCCAGACAGCATGTACAGCAAGGGTAACGATCTTTACCTTGTCTACAATGATTCTGAAGCAACGCAGGATTTTACTGTCTGGCTGCAGGTTACGCCCGTGAAGCCAGGAAGTGTAATGAGTTTTCTCCAGCTAAATGGCGAACCTGAAATCCGCTTCAGACAATTTATTTATCCTTAGGAGGTGGGTATGGAGATGGTCTTCCGGGCATTAGCCATTTACCTTATTTTGCTGGTGGTTTTCAAAATAGCCGGTCGCCGGGCATTGTTACAAATGACCAGCTTCGATCTGATTTTATTACTGATTATCAGTGAAGCAACTCAGCAAGCCTTATTGGGTAATGATTTTTCGCTAACCGGCGCCATGATCACGATTGTCACACTGGTTACTATTGATATTCTGTTTGGTTTCATTAAGAAAAAGGTAGGTGGGGCAGAATCTGTACTGGATGGCTCTCCGGTTATCCTGCTTGATCACGGGATCCCTTTATTGGATAAAATGAAGAAAGTGGATGTTTCTCTTGACGATATATTAGTCGCTGCGCGGCAAAATCAGGGGATTACCGAATCCAGTAAAATCAAGTATGCCATTCTGGAACGTAACGGACATATTTCTGTCATTCCTGAAGAGAATTAGCGAGGCGGTAATGAACACGGAGTACAATGACGCAAAAACACGCAATGAACTGACGAAACGGGTTGCAAAAACGCTTATTGATCGCGGTTTAACGTTGACTACCGCAGAATCTTGTACAGGAGGAAACTTGGCCGCCGCGCTTTGTGCACAGGCGGATACCGCAGAATTTTATGATATCGGCGTTATAACCTTTAGCGATCGCGCCAAGCAGAAAATGCTCGGCGTGCGGGCCAGTACGCTGGAGAAATATAGCGCCGTTAGTGAGCAAACGGTCAGTGAGATGTCTGTAGGAATACGTGAGCAAGCCGAAACCGACATCAGCATAGCCATTAGCGGATATGCGGGGCCGGAGGGTGGGGAGGATGGTACTCCCGCAGGAACGGTGTGGTTTGCGTGGAATTTCCGCGGGCGGATAATAACAAAACGGGAATATTTTTCCGGGGATTGCCAGGACGTTATAGAAAAGGCGGTACGTTTTAGCCTGGCGGTATTGGTTGAAGAAGTTTCAGCCTGGAAGAACAAATAAATAAACCAGGACTTATCCGAGTAAATATCTCAACGCAATGTGAAGTTATCATCGTAAGGACCAGGTTAATATTTGGCAAAAATTAAGTTGTGGGTAAATTATAAAGGTCATGTCATTCATTTTGTTCTACGCTTATTAGTCTTTGCGATGAATGATGACTCATGAGAGGTGATTGAATGACTGACCTAAATAAAGGAAAACAGACCACCAATAAAACTAATTCAGAACGTTTTCCGCAGCCGCCTTTTCCACATCAAAAACAACCTTTTCCGGGTCTGGCTGGAAAAATGCAACCGCGTCCCGATCATGGCGAAGAAAGCTACCAGGGAAGCGGCAGGTTAAATGGTCGCAAGGTATTAATTACCGGAGGTGACTCAGGTATTGGGCGTGCTGTTGCCATTGCTTATGCCCGCGAAGGCGCCGATGTCGCGATTAATTATTTACCTGAAGAAGAGGACGATGCGCGTGAGGTTGTCGAATTGATAAAAAAAGCAGGGAGAAAAGTCGCGGCGATTCCCGGTGATATTCGTGACGAAACTTTCTGTAACCATCTGGTAAAACAGGCGGTAGAAGCGCTGGGAGGGTTGGATATTCTGGTGAATAACGCCGGTCGTCAGCAATTTTGCGAATCGATCGAAGACCTCACCACAGAAGAGTTTGATGCGACATTCAAGACCAATGTCTACGCCATGTTTTGGATCACCAAAGCGGCTGTTCCTCATTTCTCACGAGACAGCGTGATTATTAATACCTCGTCGGTACAGGCTTATGAGCCAAGTGAGATCCTGCTTGATTATGCTCAGACCAAGGCGGCGATAGTGGCATTTACTAAATCGCTGGCAAAGCAACTGGCACCCAAAGGGATCCGTGTGAATGCTGTCGCGCCTGGACCTTACTGGACGGTATTGCAGTGTTGCGGCGGCCAACCACAGGAAAAAATTGAGAAATTTGGCGCAAATGCGCCGCTCGGTCGGCCAGGCCAACCGGTAGAAATTGCCCCTCTGTATGTCACTTTAGCGGCTGAAGAGAACAGCTATACATCCGGTCAGGTATGGTGTTCTGACGGGGGGACCGGAACTCTCTGACGTCTATGTTCGCTGAGTCGAAACGTCCGCGGGGGAAAGCCAGCGCGGACAATATTGTTTAAGGGCAGGGGGCGGCAGGCACCGCTCCCTGAATATTAACCAATGACAGCGATGCCAAGACGTTCCAGGATCAACGATGCCTGGTAGCTGTCCAGTTTGACGCCTTGCAAATCAACACCCCGGACATCGAGATCGCCCAGTTCTGAAT
>NZ_JAHLQZ010000232.1:0-5482 GCF_018919505.1 Citrobacter sp. S55_ASV_140 | reverse complement strand
AATAAAAACAGGGCTGGCAGGCCATTTCGGACTTGCCAGCCTTTTTTTGTATAGCTAATTTAGATGACGGATTAGGCTTGCCATCATTAACGGGTGTTGTAAGGGCATGGCAGGCCTGATATAACTGCTGCGCGGTCGCACTTTGAAGGATTCAGGTGCGATATAAATTATAAAAGAGGAAGAGAAGAGTGAATAAATCTCAACTGATCGACAAAATTGCTGCAGGGGCTGATATCTCTAAAGCTGCGGCTGGACGTGCGTTAGATGCAATTATTGCTTCTGTTACCGAATCCCTGAAGGAAGGCGATGACGTAGCGCTGGTAGGTTTTGGTACTTTTGCCGTTAAAGAGCGTGCTGCCCGTACTGGTCGCAACCCGCAAACAGGTAAAGAGATCACCATCGCCGCGGCTAAAGTACCGGGCTTCCGTGCAGGTAAAGCACTGAAAGACGCGGTAAACTAAGTGATTTCCCCTTTGGGGATGTGACGAAGTACAAGGGCGCATCAACTGATGTGCCTTTTTTATTTCTGATTCCGGTACTTTCTACGTGTTGTGGGCTGACAATTGCCCCCGTTTCTTGTCACAATAGGCCTTTGTGCGCAGCGTTCAGGAAACGCTATGCTGCGTGAAGCATATATACTCAAAATCCTTGCCGCTGTTGTTGTAACAACGTGCAGGCGGCTTGAAGGATAACGCGTATAGTCATCTACAGCGGAGTGTGGTTACACCATGATGGACAGCTTACGCACGGCTGCTAACAGTCTCGTGCTCAAGATTATTTTCGGTATCATTATCGTGTCGTTCATTTTGACCGGCGTGAGTGGTTACCTGATTGGCGGGGGCAACAATTACGCCGCCAAAGTGAATGGCCAGGAGATCAGCCGCGGGCAATTCGAGAATGCGTTCAATAGCGAACGTAACCGCATGCAGCAACAGTTGGGCGATCAATACTCTGAGCTGGCGGCGAATGAAGGCTATATGAAAACGCTGCGTCAGCAGGTGCTGAATCGTCTTGTAGACGAAGCGCTGCTGGATCAATACTCCCGCGAGCTGAAGCTCAATATCAGCGACGATCAGGTTAAACAGGCTATTTTCGCCACGCCTGCTTTCCAGGTGGACGGCAAATTTGATAACAACCGCTACAATGCGATTGTTAATCAAATGGGAATGACCGCCGATCAGTACGCTGAGGCATTACGTAATCAGCTTACTACCCAGCAGTTGATCAACGGCGTTGCCGGTACGGACTTCATGCTGAAAGGCGAAACCGATGAGCTGGCGGCGCTGGTCGCACAGCAGCGTATCGTGCGTGAGGCGACGATTGACGTTAACGCGCTTGCCGCGAAGCAATCCGTTACCGAGCAGGAAGTTGCCAGCTACTACGAGCAGAATAAAAACAACTTCATGACGCCGGAACAGTTCCGCGTGAGCTACATCAAGCTGGACGCTGCTGCACTGCAGGAGACGGCCAGCGATGCTGATATTCAGTCTTACTATGACCAGCATCAGGACCAGTTCACTCAGCCGCAGCGTAACCGCTACAGCATTATTCAGACGAAAACGGAAGATGAAGCTAAAGCGGTACTGGATGAGTTGAGCAAAGGCGCAGATTTCGCTGCGCTGGCGAAAGAAAAATCAGCCGACATCATCTCTGCCCGTAAAGGTGGCGATATGGGATGGCTGGAAGATTCCACCACTCCGGATGAGCTGAAAAATGCCGGCCTGAAAGACAAAGGCCAACTGTCCGGTGTAATTAAATCTTCCGTTGGTTTCCTCGTTGCGCGTCTTGATGACGTACAGCCTGCGCAGGTTAAACCGCTGAGCGAAGCCCGTGACGACATTGCGGCGAAAGTGAAGCAGGAAAAAGCGCTGGATGCGTACTATGCGCTGCAGCAGAAAGTGAGCGATGCAGCCAGCAACGATAACGAATCCCTGGCGGGTGCGGAGCAAGCTGCCGGTATGAAAGCGGTTGAAACGGGCTGGTTTAGCCGTGACAGTCTGCCGGAAGAGCTGAATTTCAAACCCGTCGCTGACGTCATTTTCAATGGGGGTCTGGTTGGCGAGAACGGTACGCCTGGCAGTAACTCTGATATCATTACCGTGGATGGCGATCGCGCGTTTGTGCTGCGTATTGCAGAGCACAAAGCCGAAGCCGTTAAGCCACTGGCTGAAGTGAAAGAGCAGGTTACTGCGCTTGTTAAGCACAATAAAGCAGAGCAACAGGCTAAGCTGGATGCTGATAAACTGCTGGCGGACCTGAAAGCCGGTAAAGGCGATGAAGCGATGAAAGCCGCGGGTCTGAGCTTTGGTGAGGCGAAAACGCTGAGCCGCACTGGTCAGGATCCTCTGAGCCAGGCAGCCTTTGGTCTGAGCCTGCCAGCGAAAGACAAACCGAGCTACGGCGTGGCGAACGATATGCAGGGTAACGTTGTTCTGCTGGCGCTGGACGAAGTGAAAGCGGGTTCGATGCCTGAAGCGCAGAAGAAAGCGATGGTTCAGGGGATCACCCAGAACAACGCGCAGATTGTGTTTGAAGCGCTGATGAGCAACCTGCGTAAAGCCGCAAAAATTAAAATCGGTGACGCGCTGGAGCAACAGCAATAACCGAGGCTGCTCGCAAAAAATTGCAAAAAGTTGTATTAACCAAAGGCCGCTTTCGCGGCCTTTTCCATTTCTGTTATTTGCCGTTTGTCTGCTGTTCCGCACCTCGCTATCGTGATTCCACTGTTAACAAACACGGAGAAAACAGTATGAAACATGGAATCAAAGCCCTGCTTATCACCCTTTCATTGACCTGCGGCGCTATGGCCCAAAGCGCATTGGCTGCAGAGCCCGTTGCCAAAAACCAGGCGACTCAAACCAATGCGGATGCTTCCACAGTGGCGCAAAGCAAGGCTACGCAACCCGCTAAAGCAAGCGATGATGAAGGCACCAGGGTAAGCATCAACAGCGCTTCTGCGGAGGATTTAGCGCGAGTGATGAATGGGGTCGGACTGAAAAAAGCCCAGGCTATTGTCAGCTATCGAGAAGAGTACGGGCCATTTAAAACGGTCGATGATTTAAAGCAGGTGCCGGGGATGGGAAGTTCTTTGGTAGAGCGTAACCTGGCAGTTTTAACACTTTAATAACTTGCAGAGCGCTGAAAGTTTGCCAGACTATAGAGGTCATACCAGTTATGGCCTCTTCACCCTGAATATGTACATATAAAAAAACGTAAGGTTTCTGCGCTATGCAAACACAAATCAAAGTCCGTGGTTATCATCTTGATGTCTATCAGCACGTCAACAATGCCCGTTATCTTGAGTTTCTGGAAGAAGCACGCTGGGATGGACTGGAAAACAGCGACAGCTTTCAGTGGATGACCGCTCACAACATCGCTTTTGTGGTTGTGAATATTAATATCAACTATCGCCGTCCGGCGGTGCTGAGCGACCTGCTGACTATTACCAGTCAGGTACAGCAGTTAAATGGCAAAAGCGGTGTGTTGAACCAGACTATCACCCTGGAGCCGGAAGGACAGGTGGTAGCAGATGCGTTGATTACCTTCGTCTGTATTGATTTGAAAACGCAAAAAGCGCTACCGCTGGAAGGAGAGTTGCGCGAGAAACTGGAACTGATGGTGAAGTAGCGGAATTGCCCGGTGCTACTTGTGCTAACCGGGCCTACAATGGTGGTAAGTCCCGTAGGCCGGATAAGACCCCCGCGTCGCCATCCGGCAAAACCTAACGTATTACTTAAGACCGGTTTTCTGCTTCATCGCCGTCATCACTGCCGGTTTATCCGCCAGATAATGGTTAAGACCGTTGGCGCGCAGATTACAGGCCGCGCAGTGACCACAACCGTCACCTTTGATACCGTTATAGCAGGTCAGCGTTTCTTCGCGTACCAGGTCCAGCTTGCCCCAGTAATCGGCCAGCGCCCAGGTTTCGGCTTTATCGATCCACATCAGCGGAGTTTCAAAGCGGATATCTTTTGCCATCCCCAGGTTCACGGCATGGTTCAGAGCCTTGACGAACTCATCGCGACAGTCAGGATATCCAGAGAAGTCGGTTTCACAAACGCCGGTAATGACCGCCTCTGCCTGCACCTGATATGCGTAAATCGCCGCCAGCGTTAAAAACAGAATATTGCGTCCGGGCACAAAGGTATTGGGAATGCCATTCGCATCCGGTTCGTAATCAGGCACCGGAATGTTATCACGGGTCAGGCTACTGACAGCCAGTTCGCTAAGCAGCGTGACATCAAGCACTTTGTGCGCACGCGCGCCGAGTTTTAAGGCCAGATCACGTGCGACATCAATCTCAGCGCGATGGCGCTGACCATAATCAAAGGTCACGCAGTGGACTTCATCATACTGATGTAGCGCTTGCGCCAGACAGGTCGTGGAGTCCTGACCTCCACTGAATACAACAACGGCACGTTTCATGGCTTTTCCTGACAAATAACGAAACCCATATGGTAGCGCCTGGACGTGGTGTCGACCAGCTTCTTCATGCTGAAGGGGGCGGTAACCAGGCTTCGGTGAACTCAAACCAGCCGCGAGGATTCAGGCGAACACCGTTCACGCCCGGTGGCGCGCTAATACGATAGTGATAATTGAACAGCGGAGTCAGCGTGGCATCATGCATCAGCGTGGCGAACACTTGCTGTAACGCCGCGTGACGATCGTCTTCATTGGCCTGGACTTGCAGGGCATCCAGCGTGGTTTGCAAGTGCGTGTATTCAGGCGCATTGAGTACATGTGACCACAGTTGATCGCAACGTAACCACTGTTCGAGGGTATATTCAGGCGCTTCGCCAATCAGTCTGTCTCCCATCATCAGGTCGGCCTGCGCTAAAGGATGATTACCGTCCCAGTTTTTAGCATTATGAAATATAAGCGTTAATTCACAGCCGAGTAGCGCCAGCGCCTGGCGAAGCTGTTCAGCCATGGCATGTAGTTCAACCGGCAGGTGATACGCCAGCGTCAGTTTTTCCGGTAGCGCTACCTCGTTCAACTCATCCCATTGCGGGATCGTCCATCCAGGCAGCAGCGCATTGCTCGGGGTTATCAGGTTTTCATCTACCTCCAGCGTTTGTAGCAGGGAAGAGCGATGGATAATATTGACCAGCCGGCGGGCTTGCAAGGTATTCAGGCGCGCACTTTTTCTGAGCGTGAGATAGCAAAAACCGAGGCTTATCCCGCTGCTCACCTGGCTTAGCATGGGCAGCTCTTCGGGTTTACCAATCGCTATTTGCACCGGATGGCGACAGCTGGTGCCCAAGTCCTGGGAGAAGAGTTGCGGAGTTATCCAGTATTCGATCGCTTTCAGGAGTGGATGACTCAGGTGGTAGTGATCGTGACTCTCGATACGCACCAGCTCAGGGGTAAACAACGTCAACCGGAATGGACCTGTACCTACAAACGGATGTTCCGGATGCGCCAAATGGCTGCTGTAGCTTGCCAGACGGTGCGCCAGCCAGAAGTCGGGACGATGCAGAAT
>NZ_JAHLQZ010000231.1:0-5616 GCF_018919505.1 Citrobacter sp. S55_ASV_140 | reverse complement strand
AATTAATACCAGCAGAGGGATCCAAATAGCGCGTTTACTTTTTTTGTTAATCGCGGAGTCAGTCATCAGATACGGGCTTCCTGTTTCGGTACAGCTTATGGGCTGATTATCCCGTGTCCTGTCCACGACAAAGCGTGGAAAAGACGCGGATAATCATGCTACCTCTGGCGTTAGGCGAAGATGTCTACTGCTCCATCACCGCGGGCAGCGGCTTGCAGCGAGGCTGGCGTTGCCAGGATGGCGTCATCTTCAGCGGCAAAAATATCTTGTCCCTGAGCGCGACCAGCCTGTTGTTGCTGTCCGGAAGACTGCTGCTGTCCGGCAAAGCTCTCACTGCTAATGTTGCTTTGTCCCAACTGGATCCCACTGTCAGCCAACTGCGTACGCAGCATCGGTAACGCGGCTTCCAGCGCGGCGCGCACGTGACTGTGTGGTGATACCATTTGCAACTGTGCGAGGTTGTCATCCAGCTTAATGGAAATGTGCACCTGACCCAGATCCTGCGGATGCAGGCGCAGCTCTGCGCTCTGCTGGCCCTGGCGCGTGAATAGTGTGACGTGCTGACTCAGTGATTGCTGCCATTCCTGACTACCCAACGGAGCGCTTAGCACCGGCGCGGCGGTAGGTAACGGCTGAGCATGTGTCTGTGGGACACTTAACGGAGCCGCCGTCACGCCAATGCTGGTCGGCGAAGGGGCGCTGTCAATTTCCGCTCTGGTCGCCGCCGCTACCGTCAGTGGGGTTAGCGTCGGATTGTTTGTCTGATCCAGGCTGCTGCCAGGAGAGGCAATGTCCGTTTTGCCTTTTTTGGCGTCACCGGGCAGCAGTTCGACCGCGTTATCGGTGATAGCGCCATGTGCCGTGCCTCGTGACAACGCCGAAAGCGAGGCATCAACGGGGGCAGGGGTGTTGTCGACGGCAGGTGTCGCCAACGGTTGTCCCGGTAGCATGGCGAACAGCGCGCTCAGGTTGGCGAGATCGTCATCGCTGAGCGTGGTGTTTTTTTCATCCTGCTGAACAGTTTTGCCCAGTGTCGTCAGGGCATTCACTTTCAGCGACGGCGTCAGCGCTGACAACAGTTGCTGAGCATCAGTCATGTCGGCAAGAGAAGCATCGGTTTGCATCTCTTTTTGCGCCAGAAGATCGGTTAACTTGACCGACTGTGTGACATCGCCATTTTTTTGCAGCAACCCTTTTTGCAGTTTACTGCCCGCCGCCTGTAAATCGGCAAGCGTCAATGGCGCGCCTTTACCCTGCGCGTCGCCCGCACCTAATGCGCCAGCCAGCAGCGCTAAAAAATCCTCGGGTGAATCTACCGCTTTGCCTGACTGAAGACCTGCGGCTACGTCGGTGTCGGTGGTAATCAGTTGGGGTAAAGTAATCATTCGGGTTTCCTCATAGCTGCACGCTGAGCAAATTCATCCATTTTTTTCTGATCCAGACGGTTTTCGGCCAGTAACGCCGCCGAGGTTTGTCTGTCCTGCAGAGTCTGCCACGCCTGCAACCGTTGTTTTTTATCGCGCCAACTGTTCAGCGCCTGGTCCACTTTCTGTGTCCATTGATTGAGCTGCTGGCGATGTTGCTCAATCGCTTTTTCCAGGGTCTGAATAAACTGCTGATAGTTAATCCAGCGATTACTGGTAATACCCTGACCCATATCGTTATTCAGATTGTTACGGTACTCATGCTGGTAATCGATCAGCATTTTCAACTGTTCTTCCGCCTGCTGACAGCCACGACGCATCTCTCCCAATAAGACAGCAGCGTCATCTACCTCTTTTTCAGCCAGGTCTTTCAGCGTTGCTAATGCACCATGTTGTGCCATGACCTATGCTCTCCTGCTCAATCACACACCAGGGAAAATCAGTTCTAAAGCGTGCAGGGAATCTTCCCAGTCAGCCCGTTCAAAGATGCCTTGCTGTAAAAATGCTTCCAGTTGTGGCCATAAGGCGATGGCTTTATCTAGCATGGGATCGCTGCCTTTGGCATACGCCCCAACGCTGACCAGATCGCGGTTACGCTGGAAGCTGGATAGCAACTGTTTAAAATTACGCACCCGCGCATAGTGTTGTTCACTAATGAGCGCGGTCATGGCGCGGCTGATCGAGGCTTCTATATCGATTGCCGGGTAATGACCTGCCTCGGCCAGATGGCGGGACAGCACAATGTGACCGTCCAGAATCGCGCGTGCTGAATCGGCAATCGGGTCCTGCTGATCGTCACCCTCGGTCAGGACGGTGTAAAACGCGGTAACTGACCCGCCGCCGTGAATACCGTTCCCGGCACGTTCCACCAGCGCCGGTAATTTGGCGAATACTGACGGCGGATAACCTTTGGTTGCTGGCGGCTCGCCGATCGCCAGCGCGATCTCACGTTGCGCCATCGCATAGCGGGTGAGGGAATCCATAATCAGCAATACGTGCTGTCCACGATCGCGGAAATCTTCGGCGATGCGCGTGGCGTAGGCCGCGCCCTGCATACGCAACAGCGGCGAAACGTCCGCCGGAGCGGCAATCACCACCGAGCGTGCGCGACCGTCAGCGCCGAGAATATTTTCAATAAAATCTTTAACTTCGCGGCCACGTTCGCCAATCAGCCCGACGACGATGACATCGGCCTGGGTATAACGCGCCATCATGCCAAGCAGGACGCTTTTACCGACGCCCGAACCTGCGAAAAGTCCCATACGCTGACCGCGCCCGACGGTTAACAACGCGTTAATGGGGCGCACGCCGGTATCCAGCACATGTTCAATAGGTGTGCGCTGCAGCGGGTTAAACGGCGGCGTCATCAGCGCCCCGGTTTCGGTGGTGTCCGGCGCGGGCAGACCGTCGAGCGGTTTGCCGCTGCCGTCGAGCACCCGGCCCAGCAGAGCAGGACCCAGCGGTAATTGTTTCCCGCTTTGCAGACCTTCTCCGGCAATATTCTTCGCGTACACACGCGCGCCGGGCAGAACGCCTTCGACCTCTTCGAGCGGCATCAGAAACAGTCGCTGACCGTTAAAGCCCACGACTTCACTTTCAACTTCCTGGGTTTCGTTGCCATCCTGCCGTTCAATGACGCAGGTGGCGCCCAGCGGTAGCTGTAATCCGGTGGCTTCCAGCACCAGCCCGGTGGCGCGGGTCAGACGCCCGTAACGACGCACCGCAGGCAGCAGCGACATTTTCTCTTCGAAGTTGTCCAGCGTATTGAGCCAGCGAGTCAGACGAGTGGTCATTACACGACTCCTGGCGCGGCCAGACGGCAGAGCTCTTGCCAGCGCGTGGCGACGCTGGCATCCAGATCGCCTTCGTCGGCAGAGACTTTACAGCCGCCGTGATGCAACGTGGGATCGCCGCGCAGCCGCCAGCCGTGCAGACTGAGGGTGGCACCGAGCATCTCTTCCACCCGCTGGAGATCGTCCGGATGTACGCGCAACTGCGGTTTACCGCTAAACAGCGGTTCCTGCTGCAACAGCTGTTGGATTTGTTTAATCAGCGCCGCGTTATCTACGACAGGCGTCTGACCTATCACCTGACGCGCCGCCTCCAGCGCCATTTGCATCAGTCGCGAGGCAATCACGCTGTCCAGAGCGTCCAGCGTATTCTGAAATTCGCTCACCAATTGCTGCATACGGGCAGTGATTGGCGCATGCTGCGCGCGCGCCTGGTTCTGGCCTTGCTCCAGGCCCTGATTCAGCCCTTCCTGATAGCCTTGTTCGTGGCCCTTTTGTCGACCTTCCGCCAGACCAGCGTTATAACCTTGCTCGTGGGCCTGCATTTGCAACTGCGCGAGCTGCTGCTCAAGCTGTTGCTCTGCTGAGAGTTCCGGCTCGTCGGTCTCTTCTGACAACGGTGTTTCACTGTGGTCGGCCAGGACGAACTCCGCCACCGGTGGGGCGAGATCGTCCGGGGTCCAGACTTTCCACGGCAGTTCGTTAGACATAAGTATCCTCGCCGCTGCCGATCACCATCTCGCCGGTTTCCGCCAGACGACGCACAATAAGCAGAATCGCTTTCTGTTCGTTTTCCACTTGCGACAAACGTACCGGACCGCGGTTGGCAAGGTCGTCGCGCAGAATATCGGCAGCACGTTGCGACATATTGCGCAGGAACTTCTCGCGTAGCGGCTGTTCGGCGCCTTTCAGGGCAATCAGCAGCGATTCGGAATCCACTTCCTGCAGCAGGCGCTGGATACTGCGATCGTCGACGTCCACCAGGTTTTCGAACAGGAACATCTCGTCGATAATTTTCTGCGCCAGTTCGCCGTCGAATTCGCGCACGGCGGTAATAACGGCTTCTTCCTGCTGGGTTTTCATCAGGTTGATGATTTCCGCTGCCGTTCTCACGCCGCCCATTTTGCTGCGCTTGAGGTTCTGGCCGTCGAGCAGACCATTCAATACTTCGGTCAATTCCGCCAGCGCGGCAGGCTGTACGCCGCCGAAAGTGGCGATACGCAGCATGACGTCGTGACGTAAACGTTCGTCGAACAGCGCCAGAATATCGGCCGCCTGGCCCCGTTTGAGGTGCACCAGAATGGTGGCGATAATCTGTGGATGCTCGTCGCGGATAAGGTCGGCGGCGCTTTGCGGCTCCATAAAGTTGAGCGTTTCAATGCCGCTGGTGGTATCGCGGGTTTCCAGAATATCTTCCAGCAGGCTGGACGCGCGTTCTTCACCCAGCGCTTTCACCAGCACCGAGCGCAGATATTCGTTGGCGTTAATGTTGAGCGCGGCAAATTGTTCGGCTTCTTGTTCAAACTCCGCCAGCACTTCCGTCAACTGTTTATTGGAGATCTGGCGTACGTTGGCCATCGCCGTACTGAGCGCCTGAACTTCGCGCGTGGAAAGGTGCTTAAACACCTCCGCCGCGCGATCTTCGCCAATGGTCATCAGCAGGATGACGCTTTTATCGGTACCGGTAAGGGCATTACTCATGATCGTTACTCATCCACTGACGAATGACCAGCGCCACGACGCGCGGATCGTTATCTGACATTTCACGAATACGCTGGCTCATGACTTCTGCGCCCAGACGCTGATTCGTGCGACGTTGCTGGGTCTGTTCGTCTTTGCTGAGGCGAACTTCTACCGCTTCTTCGGTTTCCTGACGGATACGTGTTTGTTCTTGCGCGGCTTTCGCTTCTTCACTGCGACGGAGCAACTGCGGGCGAACGGCTTTGCGCCACAGGAGCCAGGCGACCAGCAGAACCAGTAACCAACGACCTGCGGACATTAACTGATCAATAAAGAACGACTGTTTCCAGAACGGAAGCTCACCCATGGAATCGTCGGTCGCTGTGAACGGAGAGTTCACCACGTTCAGGGTGTCGCCACGTTTGTCGGAGAACCCCATCGCTTCGCGGGTCAGATCCTCAATCTGTTTCATCTGTTCGGCAGTTAACGGCAGCGGTTTGCCATCCGGTAACGTTTTATAGTTGACCACGACGGCCACCGAGAGACGCTGCACATCGCCAACGTTCATTTTGGTGTGGCGAATGGTACGGTCGACTTCATAGTTACTGGTTTCATTGCGCTGCGTACTGCGCGGACCTGCATTGTTACTGTTATTCGTTGTCTGCGTGGTTTGCGCATTTTGCTGATTAGCCGGTGGGTTGGCGATTGGCGCGGTATTAGCC
>NZ_JAHLQZ010000230.1:0-5637 GCF_018919505.1 Citrobacter sp. S55_ASV_140 | reverse complement strand
ATCCGGAAGTGCTGCGTCTGGCTGAGCAAGCCTACATTCGCACCGGCGCATGGAGTTCGTTACTGGATATCATTCCATCTATGGCTAAAGCGCACGTGGGTGATGAAGAGCACCGCGCAATGCTGGAACAACAGGCATGGGTAGGTCTGATGGATCAGGTTCGCGCCGATCAGGGCAGTGAGGGGCTACGTACGTGGTGGAAAAACCAGAACCGTAAAACCCGTCATCAGGTTGCCCTGCAGGTCGCGATGGCTGAACATCTGATTGAGTGCGACGATCACGATACGGCGCAGCAGGTCATCATTGACGGTCTGAAACGTCAGTATGACGACCGTCTGGTGCTGCCGATCCCGCGCCTAAAAACCAACAACCCGGAACAGATAGAAAAAGTGTTGCGCCAGCAGATTAAGGCCGTTGGCGATCGCCCGTTGCTGTGGAGCACGCTGGGGCAATCGTTAATGAAGCATGGCGAATGGCAGGAAGCCACGCTCGCCTTCCGTGCTGCGCTCAAACAGCGCCCGGACGCCTACGACTACGCCTGGCTTGCTGACGCGCTGGACAGGCTGCATCAGCCGGAAGAAGCCGCCACCATGCGCCGTGATGGTCTGATGTTGACGCTGCAGAACAACAATCCCCCGCAGTAATTCCCTCTTGCCCGGTGGCGCTTCGCTTACCGGGCAATTGTATACACAAAATCATTCAAGATGCATCAAGGCGGCAAGTCTGGGAATCCCCAAGAGCTTACATAAGTAAGTGACTGGGGTGAGCAGACGTAGCCAACAAAGAGGCAGCTTGAAGGATGACGTGTATATGCATAAAAAAACGCCCGCTCGGTAAGGAGCAGGCGTTAAACAGGTCTGTATGACAACATAATGGGTGCTTCACTCAACGTTATGTCCATGGTGTTTGATGAGGCCTGAGCGACATCTGTCTGTGGACGATAAGCACCGTAAACGGCTCTGCATCATTCCTGAGTTTATGAGGCCTGATGGCGAACATAAGAGATGGAATGAGCATCTACCCGTATATTATTGCACAACGCATGCCACGATTGCACTGCAAAAACTATGGATTCGAACTTTTTAAGACATCAGGTAATTCGCGGGAATAAAGGCTGAGGAGGGAAAATCAGAAAACAAAAAACCCCGCCGAAGCGGGGTTCAAAATTGGTCGGCGAGAGAGGATTCGAACCTCCGACCCACTGGTCCCAAACCAGTTGCGCTACCAAGCTGCGCTACTCGCCGTTTTACTGCTTTTTGAATTTTTAGTTCAATTCTTTAAGTCGTGGTGCGAGGGGGGGGACTCGAACCCCCACATCCTAAGGACACTAACACCTGAAGCTAGCGCGTCTACCAATTCCGCCACCTTCGCATTTCACAACTTTAAATTAATGGGGTGGCTAATGGGATTCGAACCCACGACAACTGGAATCACAATCCAGGGCTCTACCAACTGAGCTATAGCCACCACTGCAAATCTTTTACGCGGTATTAAAACCACCGCAGCTCCGGCACCTAACTAAATGGTGCGCCCGACAGGATTCGAACCTGAGACCTCTGCCTCCGGAGGGCAGCGCTCTATCCAGCTGAGCTACGGGCGCTTAGCGCCGTTGCGGGGCTGGATATTACGGAGGTCTCGGTCTTCTGTCTAGTGCTTTTTTAAAATAAATTATCGTTTGGTCATGGTTTGTGCGTTTTGTCGCTTATTCCCGCAATTTATGGGATGTGCCATGACGATTCAGACCAAAAACCTTATAAATGAGCGTCACAGCCAGTAAGAAGATAATCCCAACAAACAGCGACATTCGGGTATCTTCATTAAAGTACATACCGATTAATACGCAAATCAGGAACGCCATCGTCAAATAATTCGCCCACGGGAACAGAATCGAGCGGAAAGGATGACTGGCGATCGCCGCTTTATGCGCCTGACGGAAACGCAGCTGGCTTATCAGGATCACAAACCACGGCACCATCCCCGGCAACACGCTGGCGCTATAGACATAAACGAACACCCGTTGCGGATTGGGAATGATGTAGTTCAGGCACGAACCAATCAGCAGGATCGCGATAGAAATCGCTACACCGGCAACCGGCACGCCATGGCGAGAGACTTTTCCAACAGCGGCTGGTAGCTGGCGATTCTTTGCCAGCGCGTAGAGCATACGCCCACAGCTGTACATGCCGCTGTTACAGCCAGACAGCGCCGCCGTCAGGACCACAAAGTTAATAATCCCTGCCGCGGCGGTAATACCAATCTTGGCAAAGGTGAGAACAAACGGGCTGCCGTTGCTGCCAATCTCGTTCCACGGGAAAATAGTGACGATAACAAAGATCGCGCCGACGTAGAAAATCAGGATACGCCACAGCACCTTCCCCACCGCGCTACGCAGCGTGACCTGGGGGTTCTTCGCCTCACCCGCAGTAATGCCGATCAGCTCTACGCCCTGGTAGGAAGCCACGACAATACACAATGCCGTCAGAAAGCCCTTCCAGCCGCCGGCAAAGAAGCCGCCGTGGTCGGTCAGGTTGCCAAAGCCAATCGCCTGGCCACCGTTGCCAAAGCCGAAGAAAATGACCCCTAACCCAATAACGATCATCACAATGATGGTGGTCACTTTGATCATGGCAAACCAGAATTCAATTTCACCATACAGGCGAACCGCGGCGAGGTTTGCCAGCGCAACCAGCCCGACAGCAATCAGGGCGGGTATCCATTGCGCCATTTCCGGGAACCAGAACTGTACGTACACCCCGATGGCGGTAATCTCTGATATCCCCACCGCCATCCACATAAACCAGTATGACCAGGCGGTGAGATAGCCAAAGAAGGGACTCATGTAACGGTGCGCGTAAACCGCGAATGAACCGGCAACCGGCTCGAGGAATAACATCTCCCCCATGGAACGCATAATGAAAAAGACGAACAGGCCCGCGACGATATACGCCAGCAGGACCGAAGGCCCCGCCCATTTCAGGGTACTGGCGGCGCCCATAAACAGTCCGACGCCAATAGTGCCTCCAAGGGCAATTAATTCGATGTGACGAGCCTCCAGCCCACGCTGTAGCTCAGGTTTGTTCTCGGCCATAAATCCTCTTGATGTGTTTGCATGCTGTCCGGTATTACCGGTTCTCGTTATGGGTACATCTTGTTATTCCATAACAGGCCATACGGCACCGACCGCTTAACGGTTGGCGCCAAAAACACCACGGCACTGTAATGATTGTTGCGAATGGTTTCCTAAAATCGCTTAAATGGCAATTAAAGCATTCAAAAAATGAATGGATTGTGCGAGAAAGCAGCGATTATGTTGTGAATAAGTAGCGTGATTAGCAGATCACGCTACTTATCAGAGGAGAGAGCATCAGAGGTTGCCGGTATAGTGCCAGCGGAGATAGCGCAACAAACGAAGTTGACGGGTGATACGGCTCGGCTGTGACAGTAAGCGATACAGCCACTCCAGCCCCAGATTTTGCCAGAGTTTAGGCGCACGCTTAACGTGACCGGTAAAGACGTCGTAGGTCCCCCCTACCCCCATATACAGCGCTTCAGGGTGGATCTTCCGGCAATCACGCATAAAAATTTCTTGTTTCGGCGATCCCATCGCTACCGTCACAATTTGCGCACCGCTGGCATGGATACGTTCAAACAATGCCTGACGCTGCTCCGGCGTAAAATAACCGTCCTGGCTACCCACAATGTTCACATGCCACTGCGCACGCAATTTGGCTTCGGTTTGCGCCAGAACCTCAGGCTTGCCGCCAATCAGGAAAACCGGCGTTCCCTCCTGCCCGGCTCTCGCCATTAGCGCTTCCCAGAGATCGGCCCCCGCTACGCGTGAAATCTGAGCCTGCGGGAATTTTTTACGCACCGAACGCACCACGCTAATACCATCCGCATATTTGAACTCAGCGGCGTTAATCAGATCCCGCACTTCAGGGTTATCTTCTGCCGTCAGCATTTTCTCGGCATTGATAGCCACCAGCGTTCCAGGCCTGAGGCGTCCTTCGGCAAACAGGTAATTTAGCGCGTGTTGCATATCGCGCCAGCCAATCAGTTGTAGTCCGCGCAGCGAATAGAGTGGCGCAGTTGTGTTATCCGTCATTACGATCCTTCAATCTGTGTCTGGGGCAGCGATTTAATTCGTTTATGGATAAGTCCCGCGCTATCGAATAGCCAGAACAGCAGTTTTGCCACCAGCAGACAAACGCCAAAAATCACGAGGAAAAAGACCACTCGCGAGACAAACGAATCCAGTCCTTCACGTGCCAAAACGATCATATTGAAAATGGCGCCAAAACAGAAACTGTGCAAAATGGCCGCCTTGTAGCGATTGGTTTCGCGGTTACCTAATTCATATAGCCAGTCGAACCATTTAATAATTAACCCGACGACAATCGCGCCTAACGGTATAAACAGTGCCCCGCCCATCACCACCAGCGAACCAATTAACGTGGGTGAAATCGCCAGCCCCGAGTGGTTGTTCAACACTTCCCAGGTAAAGTAGTTCGCGGAATTGAGAACGATACTCGGCCGCCCAGGCCACAGCCAGGTGGGGATAAAGACGTAGAAATCACGGACGATCGGCGCCAGCCCCTGGAACTCAATATTGTGGTAGTTCTGCAGCAACAGCGCCAGGTTTTCCCACGGTGAGAAAGTATCACGCGTCAGGTACAGGAACGTATAGAACGCCTCGTCACCGCTCACGTTCATCCCGTAGCGTTTCAGCGCCAGCCAGAACATACCGACGATGCCCAACACGCCTGCTGCGGCCAGCATCCACAGCGAAATCCAACCGCGAATAATGCCGATAAACAGAAAGATGGCAAATGCGATAATAATATTGGCGCGCGTTCCGCCGACAATCATATAGGTCAACAAGCCAAACGCGACGGTGCTTACCAGGAAGAACAGCCACGCTTTGCTGTCCTGACGCAGAAAGTAGACCACCAGCATCGCCGGAATGAAGAAGTAGAAGAAGCGCTTTAACGCCACGCCAGAGACTTCACTGGAAAAAATCTGGCTGTAGGATTGCAGTCTGAACAGCAGGAACCCATTGTGCATAAAGAAGACGCCCACGCTCACCAACGCAATCGCCATCAGAATAACCCAGGTTAAATGGGCTTCAACGCGATTAATGGTAAATAGCGGCCTGCGCGGCTTATCCTCTACGCGCTTACGTAAACGCGTTTTATACGTCACGTAGTAAACGGCATAGAAGCAAGCGGCTGACAGCAAAGCCTGCAGCAAGATCTCCGGGGGCGCTACCGCCACATCAAAACGAAACACCAGGATGCTGGTCAGCGGGAATCCGAAGAAGAACGTTAGCAAAAACAGCAACGAGAAAAAGACGTTGAAGTTAAAACGCACGCGGCGGAATTCAAACCAGGTCAGCGTGGCGATAAACAAAGTGGAGAGCAGCCAGACCACCAGCAGCCCGCTGAATTGCATCAGGCTCATTTAGTTTCTCCTGAAGCAATGCGCAGCGCGTTATGCCACGGCTGCAGATAATTCGGACTAAAGAAGGTGATCGTATTTTTATCTACCAACGCCAGTTGCCGCTGCGCTTCGCGTACGAGACCTTCATTGAGTTGATCTGTCGTAAACAGAACCGGGATATTTTGCTCTGCCATATCC